>NZ_SIJL01000023.1 GCF_004307015.1 Thermus thermamylovorans | reverse complement strand
TTCAAGTCCCGTCTCCCGCTCCACCCCTAAACCCCCCGGGTTGGAAAACCCGGGGGTTTTCACTTTAGGCTCTCGTCGGAAAGCCAGTCGGCCCAGGTCTCCAGGTGGGCGGTGTCCGCTACGCCCAGCACCTCCTGCTCGGGCAGGAGGAGGCGGGTGATGGAGGTGTTGGGGATGCGGAAGCGCCTCCAGGTGGTCCCCTCCAGTTCCAGGGCCATCTTGAGGGCGGCCCGCACGATGCCCCCGTGGGTCACGAGAAGGTGGCGGCCTGGAGGGAGCTCTTCCAAAAAGGCCGCCAGGCGGCGGGCCAGATCGGCCATGCTCTCCCCCCCAGGGCGCGGGGTGTGCCACGGGTCCCGGAGGGCTTCCTGGACGAAACCGGGGTAGCGGGCCTCGGCCTCCTCGCGGTCCAGTCCCGCCAGGTGGCCCACGTCGATTTCCCGCAGGAGAGGGGTGGTCCTGAGGGGCAGCCCCAGCACCGAGACCAGGGGCTCGGCGGTCTCCCGGGCCCGGCGCAGGTCGGAGGAGAAGAGGCCGTCAAAGGGGAGCTGGCTGCGGGCGAGCCTCTGGGCCAGGCGGAAGGCCTGGCCGATCCCCACCGGGGAGAGGGGGACGTCCAGGTGGCCCTGGAACCGCTTCTGGGCGTTCCACTCGGTTTCGCCGTGCCGTATGAGCCAGATTTCCTTCATAGGAGAAGGACCCCGGGGCCCCGAACGACCCGCCCCACCACGAAGCCCTCCACCAGGGCTAAGGCCCTCTGCGCTTCCTCTTCGGGCAGGATGAGGACGAGCCCGAGGCCCATGTTGAAGACCCGGTACATCTCCTCCTCGGGGATTTTCCCCAAACGCTGAAGATAGGGGAAAACGGGAGGCATGGGCCAGCTCCCCTTTCGCACCTCGGCCCCCAGACCCTCGGGGAGGGCCCGGGGGAGGTTTTCCGGGAGGCCCCCCCCGGTGATGTGGGCGATGGCGTGGAGCTCCACCCCGGCTTCCTTGAGGCGCAAAAACTCCCTGAGGTAGGCCCGGTGGGGGCGGAGGAGGGCTTCTTTTAGGCTTTCCCCAAGCTCGGGGACGGGGGCGTTCAGGTCCTGCCCCGCCACCACTTTCCGGATCAGGGAGTAGCCGTTGGTGTGGGGGCCGGAGGAGGGGAGGCCCAGGAGGACGTCCCCCTCCCGCACCCGTTCGGGGCCCAGGATCTCCTCCCGCTCCACCACCCCCACCAGGGTGCCCGCCACGTCCCAGGCCCCCTCCCGGTACACCCCGGGCATCTCCGCGGTCTCCCCCCCCAGGAGAGGGATGCCGTGGGCGCGGCAGGCCTCCGCCAAGGAGCCCAGCAGGGCGGCGAGCACGCCTTCTTCCAGGCGGCTGGCCGCCAGGTAGTCCATGAAGAAGAGGGGGGTGGCCCCCTGGCACAGGAGGTCGTTCACCGAGTGGTTCACCAGGTCGAAGCCCAGGCCGGAAACGTCCCCCGCCTCGAGGGCCAAAAGGGTTTTGGTGCCCACCCCGTCGGTGGTGGCCACCAGGACGGGATGGCGCATCCCCTTGAGGGCGTGAGCGTCAAAAAGACCCCCGAAGGCCCCAAGCCCTCGAAGGACCTCTTTCGTATAGGTGGCGGCGATGGCCTCCTTGGCCCGCCTCAGGGCCTCGGCCTTGGCCTCGATGTGGACCCCGGCCTCCTCGTAGCGCATCGGCCCTATCCTACCCCAAGGGCTTCCAGGAGGAGCCTTCGCACCAGGTCGGGGCGGGCCTGGCCCTGGGTCTTGCGCATCACCTGGCCCAGGAGGGCGTCCAGGGCCTTGAGCTTCCCCTGGCGCACGCTCCTCGCCGCCTCCGGCATGGCCTGGATGACCTCGGCCACCACCGCCCTTAGCGCGGTCTCGTCTGCCACCGCCCCAAGCCCTCGTTCCCGCACCAGGGCCTCGGGGTCAGCCCCCTCCAGGAGCTCGGGGAGCAGGCCCTTGGCCACCCGGCTGGTGATCTCCCCCCGCTCAAAGAGGGTCACCAGCCGGGCCAGGGCCTCGGGGGTGAGGCGGGTTGCCTCCAGGGCCACTCCCCGCTCGTTCAGGAGCCCGGCCACGTCCGCCAGGAGCCAGTTGGCCAGGGCCTGGGGGGAGGCTTGGCCGAGGGCGAGGGCCCGGTCCAGGAAGCGGGCCAGGGCCGGGGTGTAGGCCAGGACCTCGGCGTCTTGGGCTTTGATCCCCAGGGCCAGGTAGCGCCGTTCCTTTTCCCAGGGGAGTTCGGGGAGGTCTTGCCGGATGGTCTCGAGCCACTCCCGGGAAATGGGCACCGGGGGGAGGTCGGGTTCGGGGAAGTAGCGGTAGTCGGCCTCCTCCTCCTTGGTGCGCAGGGGATAGGTCTTGCCGCTTCCCTCCTCGAAGCCCATGGTGGCGGGCTTGACCCGCTCCCCGCGGCGGAGGATTTCCGTCTGGCGGCGGATCTCGTACTCCAGGGCCCGTTGCACGCCCTTGAAGGAGTTCAGGTTTTTGATCTCCACCTTGGTGCCCAGGGGCTCCCCCGCGCGGCGCACGGAAACGTTCACGTCGGCCCGCATCTTCCCCTCCTCGGGGCTGGCCTCGGAGATCCCCAGGGTCTGGACCAGGGCCTGGATGCGCTGCAGGAAAAGCCGGGCCTCCTCGGGGCTCCTGAGGTCGGGCTCGGTCACGAGCTCGATGAGGGGGCTTCCCGCCCGGTTCAGGTCCAAGAGGGTGCGGTCCTCCAGGTGGAGGCTCTTGCCGGCGTCTTCCTCCAGGTGCAGGCGCCGGATGCGCACGCTCCTCTCCCCCAGGGGCAGGGTACCCCCTTGGCCCAGGGGCAGGTCGTACTGGCTGATCTGGTAGTTCTTGGGCAGGTCGGGGTAGAAGTAGTTCTTGCGGTGGAAGAGGAGCCTATCCGGTACCTGGCTGCCCAGGGCCAGGGCCAGCCGCAGGCCGAACTCCACCGCCTTCCGGTTGGGCACGGGGAGGGCCCCGGGTAGCCCCAGGCAGACAGGGCAGGTATGGGTGTTGGGCTCCGCCCCGAAGTAGTCCGCCAGGCAGCCGCAAAAGGCCTTGGTCCGTGTCTTCAGGTGCAGGTGGACCTCGAGGCCGATGACGGCTTCGTACATGACCTCCAGTCTACCAGGAAGGGGCTTTTCCCTCGCCCGCTACCCTCGACATAAGGGCCGGCCGCCGGGGTTTGCCTTTCACCCTGGCCTCAGACAGGGGTTTTAGCGCTTGGCCCCCTCCTCCACCCCCGCCAGACGCATGAACTCCTTGGGGTCCACCGCCCGCGAGAGGCCCAGCTCGTAGGTGATGAGCTTGCGCCGGTAGAGATCCGCCAGGCAGGCATCCATGGTGATCATCCCGTACTGGCCCCCGGTCTGGATGACGCTCCGGAGCTGGTGGCTTTTGCCCTCCCGGATCAAAGCCCTTACCGCAGGGGTGGCGATCATGAGCTCGTAAGCCAGGACCCGACCGCCCCCGAAGGCCTTGGGCAGGAGCTGCTGGGTGAGGACGGCCACCAGGTTGTTGGAGAGCTGCACCCGCACCTGCTCCTGCTGGTTTTCCGGGAAGACGTCGATGATGCGGTCGACCGTCTCGGGGGCGGAGTTGGTGTGCAGGGTGCCCATGACCAGGTGCCCGGTCTCGGCGGCGGTGATGGCGGCGGCGATGGTCTCGTAGTCCCGCATCTCCCCCACCAGGATCACGTCCGGGGCCTGGCGCAGGACGCTCCTCAGGGCCTTGTGGAAGCCGTGGGTGTCGGCCCCGATCTCCCGCTGGTTGATGATGGCCTTCTTGTGCCGGTGGAAGAACTCGATGGGATCCTCGATGGTCACGATGTGCACCGGCTTGCGCTCGTTGATGTAGTCGATCATGGAGGCCAAGGTGGTGCTCTTCCCGCTTCCCGTGGGCCCCGTGACCAAGACCAGGCCCCGGGGGCTCAAGGCGATCTCGGCGATCCCCTTGGGTAGGCCCAGTTCCTCGAATCCCTTGATGATCGCAGGCACCACCCGCAAAACCCCTCCCACGCTTCCCCGCTGCAGGAAGATGTTCACCCGGTAACGCCCCTTGCCTGGGAGGCTGAAGGAGAAGTCCAGCTCCTTTTCCTCCTCAAAGATGCGCTGCTGCTTCTCGTCCATGAGGGCGTACATGAGGCGGCGGGTGTCCTGGGGGGAGAGGGGCTCGTGCTCCGTGGGGTGGAACTCCCCGTCCACCTTGATCATGGGGGGAAGGCCCACAGTGATGACCAGGTCGCTGGCCCCCCGCTCCACGGCCAGGGTCAGGAGATCCACGATGTCGGGCGTTTTAGCCATACTTTCCTCCTTCACTCAATGGTACGCGCCAGCACCTCCTCTAGGGTGGTGATCCCCTGGAGGGCCTTGTAGATGCCGTCTTCCCGCAGGGTCTTCATGCCCTTCTGGCGGGCGATCTCCTTGATCTCCGTGGCCGACTTTCCCGCCACGATGGCGTGGCGGATCTCGTCGTCCACCGCCAAAAGCTCGTGGATGGCGTAGCGCCCCCGGTAGCCGGTGCCCCCGCAGCGTTCGCAGCCCATGCCTTTGTGGAGCTTGGCCCCCCCTATCTCCTCCTCGGAGAGCCCCAGGCGGCGCAGGACCTCGGGGTCGGGCTTCACCTCCACCTTGCACCGGTCGCAGATCTTCCGCACCAGCCGCTGGGAGAGAACGCCGATCAGGGCGGCCGAAATGTTGAAGAGCTCCACCCCCATCTCGTCCAGGCGGGTAATGGCCTGGGCGGCGTCGTTGGTGTGCAGGGTGGCGATGACCAGGTGCCCGGTGAGGGCGGCCTCGGTGGCGATCTTGGCGGTTTCCGAGTCGCGGATCTCCCCCACCATGATGATGTCGGGGTCCTGCCTGAGGAAGGCCCTTAGGGCCCGGGCGAAGGTGAGCCCGGCCTGGGGGTTCACCTGCGTCTGGTTGATGCCCGGGATCTCGTACTCCACGGGGTCCTCGATGGTCTGGGTGTTCTTGTCGGGGGTGGCGATGCGCTTGAGGATGGAGAAGGTGGTGAAGCTTTTCCCCGACCCGGTGGGCCCGGTGATGAGGAAGATGCCGTAGGGCTTGTGGATGACCTCCTGAAAGCGCTCAAAGACCCCCGGGGCGAAGCCCAGGCCCTCGATCTCCGGGATGTCCGCGGCCTTTTTCAGGAGGCGCATCACCGCCTTCTCCCCGTAGACCGTGGGCAGGGTGGAAAGGCGCAGGTCTAGATCGATGGCCCCTTCCCGGTAGCGCACCCGGCCGTCCTGGGGGAGACGTTTTTCCGCGATGTTGAGCCCGCCCATGATCTTGATAACGCTGATCACCGGGGCCAGGGCGCCCTTGGGCAGGGTGGTGTACTGGCGCAGGTTCCCGTCGATGCGCAGGCGCACCAGGACGTCGGACTGGCGGGGCTCCACGTGGATGTCGGAGGCGTCCTGAAGATAGGCCTCCCGGATCACCTGCTTCACGAACTTCTGGGCGGCGCTCTCGTCCAGCTCGGTGATGACAGCCTCTTCCTCCTGGTAGCCCCGGGAGAGCTCCTTGGCCAGCTCTCCCAGTTCCTCCTTGCCGTAGAAGCGCTCGATGAGCTTGGTGATGGCGGCTTCTGTAGCCACCGCCGGGACCACCTCGTAGGCCAAGCCCCTCCGTTTCAGGGCGAGGCGCACGTCGTCCAGGGCCAGGATGTTCCGGGGATCCTTCATGAGGAGGACCAGGGTCTTGCCGTTTTCCAGATGGTGGGGAAAGATCCCGTAGCGCCGGGCCAGGTCCTCGGGGATGAGGAGGGCGGCCCCCGGGTCAGGAGGGTTCTCCTCGGGATGGATGTAGGGGTAGCCCAGCTGGGCGGCCACCGCCTGGGCTAAGGCTTCGGGCTTGAGCTTGCCCGAGGCCACCAGGGTGTCCTCCAGGCGCCCTCCCCCCTGGCGCTGTCGCTTCAGGGCCTCCTCCACATCCTCAGGCCGGGCCAGGCCCAGCTCCACCAGGATCTCCCCCAGGGGCTTGGCCTTGGGCAGGCGCTTTTGCACCTCCAAAGCCTCCCGTAGCCCCTCGCGGCTCAGGCGGCCCTCTTGGACCAGGACCTCCCCCAGGCGGCCCTTCTCCGGATAGGCCCGATGGAAGAGGGCCTCCCAGGCCTTGGGGAGGGTGAGGGAAAAGTGGGCCGGCCGCCCCAGAAGCTCTTCCACCGCCTCCAGGTGCCGGGGGTCGGCCAGGACCACCTCCACCCGTCCTTCGCGGAAGGTCAGGGGCACCGCGCTGTACCGCAGGGCGTCGGAGCGGAGGAGGAGGGCGGTGGCCGCGGGATCGGGTTCCAGGCCCTCGGTGGAGGGGAGAAACTCCAGGCCCTTTTGCTCGGCCATGGCCCGGTAGAGGTCCTCCTCGGAGAGCCCCTTGCGCACCAGGATCCGCCCCAGGAGGTCCCCGGTCTTCTCCTGCTCCACCAAGGCTTCCTCCAGGGCTTCCCGGCTTGTGAGGCCCTTGCGCACCAGGATTTCCCCCAGCTTAAGTTCTCCCTGGTGAGGCCCCACGGGGGGTGGCGGCAGAGGAAGGCCCAGTTCCGGGTAGTTCTTGGCCAAGGCGTACTGGAAGGCGCTTTTGGTGGCCTGGTAGGGCTCCACCACCAGGCCGGTGAGGTCTTCCACCTCCTCCAGGGCCAGGGTGTCCAAGGGGTTGACGAAGGCCACCCGCACCACCCCCGCCTCCTCGTCCAGGGCGAAGGGAATGGCCTGGAGCTCCTTGGCCTTCTCCGCAGGGATGAGGGCCTTGACCTTGGGAGGGATCTCCAGGGTGTGGAGCTCCACCAGGGGGATGCCGAAGTGATCCTCGATGGCTTGGGCGATGCGCCTCTCGGAGAGAAAGCCCGACTCCACGATGACCTCCGCCAGGCTTCCCCCTACCTCCCTGTGTTTTTCCAGGGCCATCTGTAGCTCCTCGTCCGTGAGGAGCCCGGCGTCCAGCAGAATAGCGCCGAGCCGCTTGTCGCCGATGGTGAGCACGCTCATAAGGGTCCCCCCCAGGGTCTCCTAAAAGGAGTCTCCAGCAACCGTATGAAACGCGTGTAAAAGAATTCCCTCTCCCTTAGGGGCGGCACCAGTACGGTGTAGGCTCCCACCAGGTTGCCCCCCAGCACGTCGGTGAAGACCTGGTCCCCCACCACCGCCACCTGCCGCGGGGGGAGGCCCAGGGCCTTCAAAGCCCTCCGGAAGCCCAGCCAGGGCTTGAGGGCCGGGGCGTGGCCGGGGAGACCCAGGGCCCCTTGCACCCGGGCGAAGCGTTCGGGCAGGGCGTTGGAGAGGAGGTAAACGGGCACCTCGGTCCTGAGCCTTTCCAGCCAGTCCCGGTAGGCGGAGGGGATTTCCTCCTCCCCGTAGGGCAGAAGGGTGTTGTCCAGGTCCAGGATAACGCCCTTAAGGCCTCGCGCCCCCAACCACGCCGGGGTGAGGTGGAGGAGGGAGGGGAGGACTGCCCTGGGAAAGAACATGCCTCCATTGTGCCACGAGGGGGTAAGGGTTCTCCTAGCGGGGAAGGAGAACGAGCCCCCACATCCGCCCCGTTCGCCCCCGGTCCCGGCGGTGGGAGAAGAGGGTGGGTTCGCAGTGGGTGCAGAGGCCCATCCGGTGGATGCGTTCCTCTCTCAGCCCTGCCCGCCGGGCCTGGAGGAGGAGGGCCCCTTCCAGGTCCAGGAGGTACTTGCCAGGGGCTTTGGGGTCCGGGGTGAAGGTGGGAAGGCCGGCCTCCCCGAAGGCCGCCGCCACCTCCTCCCCCACCTGGTAGCACCCTCCGCCGATGCCGGGGCCCACGGCCAGGTGGGCCTCGGCGGGATCCAGGCCCAGATCCCCTAGGAGGGCCAGGGCTTTGGGCAGGATGCCCCCCACCACCCCCCGCCAGCCCGCGTGCAGGGCGGCCACAGCTCCTTGGGGGTGGTAGAGGAGGAGGGGGTAGCAGTCCGCCACCCCCACCCGGAGGAGGAGGCCGGGGGTTTGGGTGAAGAGCCCGTCCCCCTCCCAGACCCCGGGGCCTTCCACCCGGTGGACCTCGCTTCCGTGCACCTGCTTGAGGGCGGCCACGGGGGGATGGCCGAAGGCGGCCAGCACCCTCTTCTGGTTCTCCTCCACCCGCCCGGGGTCGTCCCCGGTGGCGGCGGAGAGGTTGAGGCTATAAAAGGGGCCTTCCGAGACCCCGCCCAGGCGGGTGGTGAAGCCGTGAGGGACGGGCAGAGGGGTGGTGAGGAGGAGGACCATGCCCCCATTTTGCCCCCGGGATGGGGAGAGGGTGCACTCTACCCCTAATCTTCACAGGCTCAGGTGTATACTGGCCCCATGGTGACGGACCGGAACCAGCTCCGCTTCAACCAGGCCCTCCTCACCCTCCTCCTGCCCCTGGCCGCCCTCTGGGACCTTCCCCTTCTCGTCTACCTCCTCTTTCTCCTCCTGGCCAGCCAGCACACCCCCTGGGACCTGATGGTGGCCCTGAAGCGCCTGCTGCGGGTGCCTCACCGCCTGGTGGAGGAGGACCCCAGGCCCCACCGCTTCGCCCGCACTCTGGGGGCGGTGTTTTTGGGGCTGGCCTCCCTCTTCCTCCTTCTCGGGCTCAAGGGGGTGGGCTACGCCCTGGCCCTGCTGGTGGCCCTCCTGGCCTTCCTCAACCTGGCCTTCGGTTTCTGCCTGGGGTGCTTCCTCTACCTGCACCTGCGCTACGCCCGGACGCTTTTCACCGGGAAATAGCCTCCAGAAGCCGCACCATCTCGATGGCGGTGAAGACCGCCTCGGCTCCCTTGTTGCCCGCCTTGCCCCCGGCCCTCTCCTGGGCCTCTTCCGGGGTGTTGGTGGTGAGGACGCCGAAGACGATGGGCTTTTCCGTTTGGAGCATGGCCTGCATGAGGCCGCTGGCCGCCTGGGCGGCCACGTACTCGAAGTGGGGGGTCTCCCCCCGCACCACGGCCCCCAGGGCCACCACCGCATCCACGTCGGGGCGCTGGGCCAGGCGCTTGGCGACGAGGGGGAGCTCGAAGGAGCCCGGCACCCAGGCCACCAGGACCTCGGCAGGGTCCCCCCCCAGGCGGGCGTAGGCCTCCAGGGCCCCTTCCAAAAGCATCTTGGTTACCCGCTCGTTGAAGCGGCCCACGGCGATGGCGAGCCGCACCCCCCTGGCGGTGAGGATGGGGGAGAGGGTCTTGGGCTTCATGGCCCCACTATACTTTGGGGGTGGAACGGTACCTCCTGGTGGCCTTGGGCGGGGCCTTGGGCTCCCTTTTGCGCTACGGCCTCGGGGCCTGGGTCCAGGGCCTCGCCGGTCCCGGGTTTCCCTACAGCACCCTCTTCGTCAACGCCCTGGGGAGCTTCCTCCTGGGCCTGGTGGTGGGGCTTTCCCTGGGGGGGGCCCTTTCCGGGGAGGCGCGGCTCTTCCTGGCCATGGGGGTTCTGGGGGGGTTCACCACCTTCTCCACCTTCAGCTACGAGACTGTCCTCCTCCTCCAGGACGGGGAGTGGTCCAAGGCCCTGCTTTACGTCCTCTTGAGCGTGCTTTTGGGCCTTTTCCTGGCCTTTTGGGGTTACCGCCTGGGCGGGGCCCTGGTAGGCTAGGGGCATGAGGCTGGAAGGGGAGGCCAGGCTCCTGCGGATCTTCATCGGGGAGTCGGACCGCTTCCAGGGGCGGCCCCTCTACGAGGCCATCGTCCTCGAGGCCCGGCGGCGGGGCCTGGCGGGGGCCACGGTCTTCAGGGGTTTCATGGGCTTCGGCGCCCACTCCCAGGTGCACACCGCCAAGATCCTCCAGCTCTCCCAGGACCTGCCGGTGATGATCGAGATCGTGGACGAGGAGGCCAAGATCCGGGCCTTCCTGCCCGTCCTGGACGGGATGGTGCGGGAAGGCCTGGTCACCTTGGAGAGGGTGGAGGTGATCCGCTACCGGGGCTGAGGGGACACCTGCCCTGCCCCCCTTGGGCTACCCTGAGGTTGGTCCCGAGGCGCATGGCTTTCCCTTAGGACCGGAAAGGAGCGGTATGCGGGCGGCACGGCTCCACGAGTACGGTAAGCCCCTGGTGGTGGAGGAGGTGCCGGAGCCTGAGCTCGGTTTCGGCGAGGTCTTGGTGCGGGTGGAGGGGGCGGGCTTCTGCCACAGCGATCTCCACGTGATGGACGGGGAGATCCCCATCTTGCCCGTCCTCCCCCATACCCTGGGCCACGAGAACGCGGGCACGGTGGTCCGGGTGGGCCCCGGGGTGGAGGGGGTGAAGGAAGGGGACAAGGTGGTGGTCTACGGGGGCTGGGGCTGCGGCCGCTGCCGCTACTGCCTCCAGGGCCTGGAGCAGCTCTGCCTGGCCCCCCAGTGGGTGGGGCTTTCCCGCCACCCCGGGGGGTACGCGGAGTACCTCAAGGTGCCCCACGCCCGCTACCTGGTGCCCCTAAACCGCCTGGACCCCAAGGAGGCCGCCCCCCTGGCCGACGCCGCCCTCACCCCCTACCGGGCGGTCAAGAAAGCCCTACCCTACCTGAGCCCCGATGGGTACGCCTTGGTCATCGGGGTGGGTGGGCTCGGGCAGTACGGGGTCAAGCTCCTGAGGCTCCTCTTCGGTGGGGGGATCATCGCCTTGGACATCAACCCCGACCGCCTGGAGCGGGCTAAGGCCTACGGGGCTGACTTCGCCCTCAACCCCAAGGAGGGGGGGGACCCGGCGGGACGCATCCTGGACCTCACCGGGGGAATGGGGGTGGTGGCGGCCTTCGACTTCGTGGGCAGCGAGGAGACCCTAACCCTGGCCGTGGGGGTCACGGCCACGGGGGGCAAGGTGACCCAGCTGGGCCTGGCCGGAGGCGCCGCCCGGCTCAAGGTGCTGGAGAACAGCCGCTTCGAGGTCCTCTTCGAGGCCACCCTCTGGGGGACGGTGCAGGAGCTGAGGGAGGTGGTGGCCCTGGCAGAGGCGGGGCGCCTCACCCCCATCGAGCTGGAGTACCATCCCCTGGAGGCCATCAACGAGGTGGCGGCCAGGCTTCGCCGGGGAGAGGTGGGGGGCCGGGCGGTGATCGTGCCCTAGGCCCCTCCCCCCCGGGGCTTCCCGGGCTACCCTGGGAGCATGGCCCAGGTACCCCCAGGGCAGATCGTCACCGAGCGCTTCCCCATCCTCACCTACGGAGAGGAACCCCGGATCCCCAAGGAGGCGTGGCGCTTCGAGCTCTTCGGCCTGGTGGAGGCGCCCTTCACCCTCACCTACGCCGACCTCCTGGCCCTGCCCCAGGTGGAGCTCACCCGGGACTTCCACTGCGTGACCCGCTGGAGCCGCCTGGACGTGGTCTGGCGAGGGGTTAGGGTAAGGGACCTTCTGGAGCGGGCCCAGCCCAGGCCGGAGGCGGTGGCCGCTCTGGCCTACTGCTACGGGGGCTACACCACCAACCTCCTCCTGGAGGACCTCCTCCGGGAGGACGTCCTCCTGGCCCACACCCTCTTCGGCAAGCCCCTGCCCCCGGAGCGGGGCGGTCCGGTGCGCCTCCTGGTGCCCCACCTTTACGCCTGGAAAAGCGCCAAATGGGTGCGGGGCATAGAGCTTTTGGATCGCCTGGAGCTGGGCTTTTGGGAGAAGCTGGGCTACCACTGGCGGGGGGATCCCTGGCGGGAGGAGCGCTTCCAGGAAGGGCCCGTCCCCGCGGCCAGCCTCAGGTTCCGCAGTAAAAAAACCTGATACAATCAAGCTAGGGGGTGGGAGCGTGACCCCTTTGGAACGGGCCTATCTCGAGGTGGACGAAGCCCTAAGGCGCTACCGCGAGTGCGTGGGGCAAGAGGAGGTGGCCTACGGCCCCGAGTACGAGCGGGTGACCTTCATGGAGTACGAGGCCCCGGCCCCAGACCCCTGCGCCGAGGTCTTTTATCGGCTTTTGGCTGCCGTTCGCGCCTACGAGGCTGCTGGAGGCTTCCGCGGGGATCTGGACCTGGGAGCGGAGAGGGCACAAGTCTACAGGGCCCTGGACAGGGGGTAGGCCACGGGCCGCCCCTCTCGAAAGTAGAGGGCCTCCCGGTACCCCAGGCCGAGGAGGAGGTCCGCGGCCTCGGCGAAGGCGTGGCCTACCTCTTGGGGCCGGTGGGCGTCGGAGCCCAGCACCACCCCAATCCCGAGCTCCCGGGCGCGGCGGAGGAGGGCGGGGCCGGGGTAGACCTCCCCCGCGGGGTTCCGGAGCCCGGCGGTGTTCACGTCCAGGAGAAGCCCTTCCTCGGCGATGGCCCTCAGGGCGGGCTCGGCCAGCTCTACAAGGGCCTCTTCCGGCAGGTGGTGGCCGAACTTCTTGGGTAGGTCCAGGTGGCCGATGGCGTGGAAGAGGCCGCTCCTCGCCGCCCGCGCCACCTCCTGGAAGTAGGCCCGGTAGACCTCCTTGAGGTCCCGCCAGGCGTACTCCTCCCGGTGGTCGGGGTGGTCCAGGGGCCAGGCCCCCAGGTAGTGGACGCTGCCGATGGCGTAGTCGAAGGGGTAGCTCCTGAGGAGGGCCCGGACGAAGTCCTGGGTGCCCTCGTGGAAGTCAGCCTCGAGGCCGATGCCCACGTAGAGGTCGGGGTTTTCTTCCCGCACCCGTTCCAAGGCCAGGAGGTAGAAGGGGAGCTCGGCAAGGCGCATGCGGCTCTGGGGGTCGTACCAGGGGGGCATGGGGCCGTGGTCGGTGAAGACCAGGCCCCTAAGCCCCGCCTTCCGGGCGTGGAAGACGTACTCCCCCGGCGCACCTTCCGCGTGCCCACAGAGGGGGGTGTGGAGGTGGCTGTCCACCATGGGGCTATCCTACCCGGACCACCCGGCCCTCCCAGGCGTAGGCGACCACCGCTTTCCCCAGGGCCCGGGAGAGGTCCAGGGAGAGGAAGGGATCCTCCGCGGCCCCCCCTGCCCGCTGCACCAGGAGGGGGAGGGCCTCCGGCAGGAGGGCGGGGCGGCGCTCCAGGATGGCCTCCACCCGGAAGGCCTCCGCCCAGAGCCGCTTCAGGGCGAAGAGGGCCTCCTGGGGGGTGGCCGCCAGGAGGAAGCCCTCCTTCCCCGGAGGGCGCACGAGAAAGGGCCCCCTCCCCTTGAGGGTTTCCAGGAAGGCCTCGGCCCGTTCGGGGAGGAGGTAGCTTTCCCGGACCAGCCTCCCGGCCTCCTCCGCGGCGAGGAGGAGGCGCTCCTCGTCGATGCGCACCCCGAACACGCCCCGGAAGAGGCCCATGAGGCGCTCGGGCAGGTTGTTGAGCCGGGCGAACTCCTCCCAGAGGACTGCGGCCCAGGTCTCCACCACGGGAAACCCCCGGGCCCGGACCTCCTGGAGGAGGCCCAGCTCGCCTTCCCCCGGGGCTTGGGCCAGGGGGATCAGTCCGGGCTCCGCCATGGGATCGGCCCCACCGGGGCCGGGGGCTCAGACAAAGCGCACCCCCTCGGCCCGGGTCACCTTCCCCTGGTAGAGGAAGGCCACCTGGCGCAAGGCGGCCTGCAGGTCGAAGGGGGTGAGGGCGCTGGTGGCGTCCTCCGGCAGGACCACCCGGTACCAGCGCAGGGCAGCGGAGCCCGCGGTGTGCAGCACGCAGATGTTGGCCACGGTGCCCGTGACCACCACGTGCTTTACGCCCCATAGGTGCAGGTAGTGGTCCAGGGGCGTGCCGTAGAAGGCGTCGTAGCGCACCTTCTGGACGACGAGGTCCCCGGGCTCGGGGCGGAGCTCCTCCAGGATCTCCGCCCCCCAGGTGCCGGCCACCGCGTGTCTGGGCCAAATCTGGAACTCGGGGTCGTCCTCCCGGTGCCAGTCCTGGGTGTAGACCACCCGGGCTCCGGCCTCTCTGGCCTTCTCCAGGAGGAGCTTTATGGCGGGTACGCTCCTCGGGGCCTCGGGCACGAAGAGGGCCCCTTGGGGGTGGGCGAAGTCGTTTTGCATGTCCACCACGATCAAGGCGGTTTCCTTGGCGGGAAGCTCCAGGCCTACCACCTTGGGGATCTCCGGGACCTCTACCATACCCCCATTGTGCCACCCTTGACCGGGGGGTGGGGAGGGGCTACACTCGGACGCGTGAAAATACGGGACCTCCTCAGGGAACGTAGGGGGCCCCTCTTCTCCTTCGAGTTCTTCCCTCCCAAGACCCCGGAGGGGGAGGAGGCCCTTTTCCGCACCCTGGGGGAGCTGAAGGCCTTCCGCCCGGCCTTCGTCTCCATCACCTACGGGGCCATGGGGAGCACGCGGGAAAGGAGCGTCCTCTGGGCCAGGCGCATCCGGGACCTGGGCTTGAGGCCCCTCGCCCACCTCACCGTGGCCGGCCAGAGCCGGGAGGAGGTGGGGGAGGTCTTGGAGCGCTTTGTGGCGGCAGGGGTGGAGAACCTCCTGGCCCTCCGGGGCGACCCGCCCCCAGGGGAAAGGGTTTTCCGGCCCCATCCTGAGGGCTTCCGCTACGCCGTAGAGCTTGTGGCCCGCATCCGCGAGCGCTACGGGGAGGGGGTTTCCGTGGGCGGGGCCGCCTACCCCGAGGGGCACCCGGAAAGCCCTAGCCTCGAGGCCGACCTCCGCCACTTCCGGGCCAAGGTGGAGGCAGGGTTGGACTTCGCCATCACACAACTTTTTTTCAACAACGCCCATTACTTTGGCTTCCTGGAAAGGGCAAGGCGCATAGGCATAGGGATCCCCATCCTCCCCGGCATCATGCCCGTCACGGGCTACGCCCAGCTCCGCCGCTTCACCGAGGTCTGCGGGGCCAGCATCCCCGGGCCTCTCCTCTCCCAGCTGGAGCGCCACCAGGAGGACCCCAAGGCCACCCTGGAGATCGGGGTGGAGCACGCCGCCCGCCAGGTGGCGGAGCTCCTGGAGGCCGGGGTGGAGGGGGTGCACTTCTACACCCTCAACCGGAGCCCGGCCACCCGTATGGTCCTGGAGCGCCTGGGGTTCCGGCCCCGGGCCGAGCAGGCGGAGGGCGAGAGCCCCGGAGGGCCTTAAGACGGGGTGCTCAGACCTCCACCCCCTCTCCCAGGGTGGCCAGGCCCACCTCCTGGCCCCTTAGGGCGAGGAGCTTGCCCAGCTCCAAAAGCTTCTCTTCCTCCCCGTGGACCAAAAGCACCCGGGGCTGGCCCTCGAGCCAGTCCAAGAGCTCGTCCTGCCCTGCGTGTCCCGAGAAGCCGCCCAGGGTGTGGACGCCGGCCCGTAGGGGTACCTCTTGGCCCAGGACCCGCACCTTCTCGGGGCGGGCGATGATCTCGGCTCCCAGGCCGCCTCGAGGCTGGTACCCCACGAAGACCAAGGCGTTCTTGGGGTCGGAAAGCCCGTGCTTCAGGTGGTGCAAGATGCGCCCTCCCGCAAGCATGCCGCTCCCGGCGATGACCACCATGGGGCCAGGCTCGCGTGCCAGAGCCCTGGAGGCCTCGGCGTTTTCCACCACCTCTAGGCCTCGAGGGCGGAAGGGGTTCTTTCCCTGGAGAAAGTAAACCTGCACCTCCTCGCTCAGGTAGCGCACCAGGCTGGGGTAGAGGGAGAGCACCCGCTCGGCCATGGGCGAGTCCAGGTAGATGGGTGCCCTGGGCAGCCGATGGCCGTTTTCGTAAAGGAGGAAGAGGATTTCCTGGGTCCGTTCCAGGGCAAATGAGGGGATGAAGACCTTCCCGCCTTGGCTCAAGGTCCGGTCTAGGATATCCAAGAACTCCTCCACTGTGGCCGGGAAGCGGCGGTGGGGCCGGTCCCCGTAGGTCCCCTCGGAGAGAACCAGGTGGGCCTTGGGAGGGGGAGAGGGGTCGGGGAGGACGGTCTTCTGGCGGTTGCCCAGGTCCCCGCTGTACACAAAAGTCTTTCCCTCCCCCTGGGCCACCGCGAAGGCGCTTCCCGGAAGATGCCCCGCCTGGCCGAAGGTAAGGGTTAGGTCACCAAGCCTGAGCCACTCCCCGTACTCCAGGGGTTTCAGGTGGCGCTGGAGGATTTCCAGGTCCTTCTCCTCGAAGAAGGGCTCCTCCATGACCTTCAAGGCGTCTTCCAAGACGATGCGCATGAGGAGTAGGGTGGCCCGGGTAGCGTACACCGGACCCTGGTAGCCCTCGCGGCAGAGCTTGGGCAGGCGGCCCACGTGGTCCAGGTGGGCGTGGGTGAGGACCACGGCGTCTAAGTTCTGGGGGTCGAAGCCAAAGGGAGCGCGGTTCTTCTCCTCCTCCCGCCCCTGGAACATGCCGCAGTCCAGGAGGACCTGCCTGCCCTCGGCCAAGAGGAGGTGGCAGCTTCCGGTCACCTCCCGGCTAGCGCCAAAAGGTACGATGCGCATGCCCTTATCTTGACACTCACCCCGGGGTGTGTTAGCCTATTCCCTCGGACAGGGTCCCATCCCCGGTCCTGCCACCCTAGCTCAACCGGCAGAGCACCCGACTTGTAATCGGGGGGTTGGGGGTTCAACTCCCCTGGGTGGCTCCAAAAGAGCGCGTGGGCAGGTGCCCGAGCGGCCAAAGGGGACGGTCTGTAAAACCGTTGGCGCAAGCCTTCGCTGGTTCGAATCCAGCCCTGCCCACCAGGAGGTGTGCCGAAGCACACCGCACGCGGGAGTAGCTCAGTTGGTAGAGCATCGGCTTCCCAAGCCGAGGGTCGCGGGTTCGAGTCCCGTCTCCCGCTCCACGAGCTCGCGTAGCTCAGCAGGTAGAGCACACCCTTGGTAAGGGTGAGGTCGCCGGTTCGAGCCCGGCCGCGAGCTCCACCTTTTTGCCTGCCCTGGGCTTAAGGCCCCCAGGGCGGCTTTTGCGTGCCAGAAAAGAGGAGGAACCATGGCCAAGGGCGAGTTTGTGCG
>NZ_SIJL01000022.1 GCF_004307015.1 Thermus thermamylovorans | reverse complement strand
GGGCATCTGGCCGACCGGTGGCCTAGGGGAAGGCTCCTCCTCCTGGCCGCCTTGGGCCAGGGAGGGCTCACCCTGGCCCTCCTCCCCCTCCTCAGCGCCCCCTCTCCCCTCCCCCTCTACCTCTTGGGCTTCCTCTTCGCCTTCCTGGAGGCCCTGCGGATGGTGGCCGCCGGGGCCCTCCTCGCCGACCTCCTCCCCAAGGAGGCCCTGGCTCGGGCCCGGGGGCAGCTGGGGGCCTTCTATGCCGCTGCCGACGCCCTTTCCGATCTGGCCGCAGGTCTCCTCTTCACCCGAAGCCGCCCCTGGACCGTCGGCCTGGGAAGCGGGCTCCTCTTCCTCGCGGCCGGGCTCTACCGCGCCCTTCCCCTGCCCCCAAGATCCTCGGTGAGACCAGAGGGGGGAAGCCTCTTGGGCTTGCGCTTCCTTTGGGAAAGCCCCTCCCTCCGTCCTCTCCTGCTCCAGGAGGCCCTCCTGGGCCTGGCCTACGCCTTCTTCGCCGGCCTCCTGCCCTTTGTGGTTCTGCGGAGCCTGGGGGAGGTCTCCTGGATCCTGGGCCTCCTGGGCGCAGTCCAGAGCCTCGGGGGGGCCTTGGGAGGGCTCTTGGTAGGGGCGGTCCTGGGGCGGTTAAGAGAAGGAGGTACCCTGAGGCTCGCCCTGGGCCTCGCGGGGCTAGGCCTCCTGGGGACCGCCCTGCTTCCCCCCTGGCCCCTCCTCGCGGGTTTGACCTTTCTCCTGGGGGCTGGGGGCGCCCTCTTCGGCGCGGTGGCCGGGGCGGTGCGCCTGAGCCAGGCCCCCCCGGAGCTTCGGGGCCGGGTGGCGGGAGGCTTTCTCTTCCTGAGCGGAGCCCTGGCCCCCTTAGGCCCCCTCTTAGGCGGGGCCCTGGCGGGGGTGGCCCTCCCCCTTCCCTTCCTCCTGGCCGGAGGGCTCCTCCTCGCCCTCGCCCCCTGGGCGGGAAGGGGGTGGCGGTGAGGGGCCGGTACCTCCTGGCCGAGTCCCTAGGCGTCTTCGGGGGGAGCCTGGCCTTCACGGGCCTTGGGCTCCTCCTGGGCCTTGAAGGAACGACCTGGACCCTGGCCCTCTTGGCTGCTCTCCCCTACCTCACCCTGCCCCTGGACCTCCTCGCCGGCCTCCTCCTGGACCGGTTGGACCGCAGGACCCTCCTCCTCGCAGGGGTCTGGCTTAGGGCTGGGATCCTGGGCCTCTTCGCCCTCCTTCCCAAAGAACCCCTCTTCCTCCTCCCCCTGGCCTTCCTCTTCCAAGCCGTCTTGGCCCTGGACCTCCCCGCCTGGCATGCCCTCCTGGTCCGCCTGGCCCAGGGCAGGCTAGAGCGGGAAGGGGGGAGGCTTCAAGCGGCCCAGCTCCTCGGGGACGGCCTGGGGGACCTCCTGGCCCCTCCCCTCCTCCTCCTGGCCAAGCCCCTGCCCTTTGCCCTGGGAGGCCTCCTCCTCGCGGGGGAGGGCCTTCTCCTCCGGGACCTCCCCGCTTACCCACCCCCACGGGCGGCGAAGGGGGAGGGTCTTACCTTTAGAGCCCTCTTCGCGGGGCTCGCCTTCCTCCTCGGGGACGGAAGGCTCCTTCCCCTTACCCTCTACGCCCTCGCCTTGAGCTTCCTCTCCGGGCTAGCTCTGGCCCTCCTGCCCCTCCTGGCCCTGGCCCAGGAGACGCCCCCTGCCCTCTACGGCCTCTACCCCTTGGGCCTCTCCCTGGGGGGCTTCCTGGGAAGCCTCGCGGCGGGGAGGGTAGGGCCTTGCCTGGGGATTTGGGGCGGGCACGGGCTGAGGGTCTTGGGGCTCGCCCTCCTCCTCCTGCCCTTTCCCTTCGGGCCCCTGGGGGCCTTCCTCGCGGGGATGGGCGGCGCCTTGGGCGGGGTCCACCTCCGGGCCTACCGGCAGCGCCTCGCGCCGGAGGCCCTCCTGGGCCGGGTGCAGGCGGGGGCGGTGGCCCTCCTCTCCTCAGGAAGCCTCCTCGGCACCCTCCTGGCGGGGGGCTTGGGGACCCTTGGCCCCCAGGTGCCCCTCCTTACCGCCCTCCTGGGCCTCCTTCTCCTCCTGCCCTTGGCCTTGGGGCCCCTGGGGTGCGGGCGGCTCCTCGCCTTGAGGGAGGGGAGGTCCCCGTGAGGTTTCCTTTTCATAACGGGCCTCTCTGGGCCGAGGCCCTGAGCGACCTCGGGGCTTCCCTCGGCTTTAGCACCCTCGCCCTAGAAGTGGCCCGCACGGGGGAAGCCTTCTGGGTGGGCTTCTTCGCCGCCTTGGGGTACCTCACCCTGGGACCCCTCCTCTTCCTCAGTCCTTGGGTGGAGCGGCAGGGCCTGGCCCGGGCTCTCCTGGAGTTGCGCCTGGCCCGGGGCCTCCTGTTCCTCCCCCTTCCCTTCCTGCCGCGGGAAGCCGCCCTCCTGGTCTTCTACGCTTACCCCCTTATGGTCCTCACCGACCTGGCCATCGTGGCCTGGGAAGGCCTCCTGGTGCGGAGAGGCCGGGACAGGCTGGCGGAAAGGAGCGGCAAGCTCTACGCTGCCTGGGAGGTGGGAGGGCTGGTGGGAGTCGGCCTCGGCCCCGCCCTCTTCGCCCTCCATCCCGCCCTCCCTTACCTCCTTGCCGCCGGGATCCTCCTCCTGGCCTGGGCCCTCCTCCGCCCCGCCCTCACGGGGGAGAAGGGGGAGAGGGAGGAGGCGACGAGGCCCGAGGCCTTGGTGCAGTCCCTCCGTCGCCTCCTGGCCTATGCTCCCCTCAGGCCCTATCTCCTTCTTTCCCTCCTCTTTACCCTGGCCCATGCCCTCACCACCGCCCTTCTGGGCCTTCTGGCCCTCCGGGCGGGCACCCCGGAAGCCCTCTTCGGCCTGGTCTTCGTGCTGCAAAGCCTGGGGTACACCCTGGGAAGCTACTTTGCCGGGCGGGTCCCACCGGCCCTGGCCTTTAGGCTGGGCCCATTAGGGGCAGCCCTCGGGGGGATGGGCTTTCTCCTGCCCTTTCCCCTCCTCCTCGCCGCCCCACCCCTCTTAGGCCTGGGGGTGGCCCTCCTCAGCACCCACCTGCGGGCGGTGCGGGGCTGGCTCCTGCCCAAGGAGGGCCTGGCCCCAAGCCTTGCCGCCATCCGGGCCCTCCTCTACGGGGCCGGGGCCCTGGGGGGCCTGGGGGCGGGGGTCCTGGGCAAGGGGAATCCAGCCCTGCCCCTCCTCCTAGGAGCCTTGGGATTCCTGGTCCTTCTTCCCTTCGCTTTAGGACCCCTCCACCCTAGGCGACTGGAGGCCTTAAGGCAAGAAGAAGCAGAGTAGGAATCTTGGACAAGGAGAATCTACCCCTTCTCGTTTTGGGCCCGTTTCCGGCCAGCCTGTAGGCGTATGACAATAGCCCTCCTCCTCTGGCTGGAGGCCTTCCGCCTCTTCGGGGCGGGGTTCTTCTACTTCGCCCACGCCGCCCTCACCGCTCTTGGGGCCTTGAGCCCCCTAGAGGCCAGCTTAGCCCTGGCCTTCCGTCTCCTGGCCGAGCCCCTCTTCGCCCTCTATGGGGGGCATCTGGCCGACCGGTGGCCCAGGGGAAGGCTCCTCCTCCTCCTGGCCGGGGGGCTCCTCCTCGCCCTCGCCCCCTGGGTGGGAAGGGGGTGGCGGTGAAGGCAGGCTAGGTCTCGCCGGCAAACGCGGCTCTGGGGCGCCGGAATGGGGCCTGTGGTAAAGTGAGAAGGGAATGGTAAAGTCCAGGGTAAGCAGTAAAGGGCAGATCACCCTCCCCAAGGCGATCCGGGAGGCCCTTGGACTCCGCCCCGGAGAAGAGGTGGTCTTTGAGCTCCGGGAAGGGGGGGCCTTCCTCCGCCCCCGGCGCCGCGTACCCCTGGAAGCCCTGCTCGGGCGCCTGAAGGGCAAGCGGGGGTTCCCCGGGGAAGAGGCAGAGAGGCGGGCGCGGGAGGAGGCGTGGGGGGAAGGGGCCTAAAGCCTTACTAGAGGCTGTCGTAAAAGGGTGGTATTCTTGAGGGATGAGCTCTAGACGATCTTACCCCAGCGACCTCAGCGATGCGGAGTGGGCCCTCCTGGAGCCCCTCATCCCAGCCCCCAAGCCCGGCGGCCGACCCGCCAAGGTGCCGAGGAGAGAAATCGTTAACGCCATCCTTTACGTCCTGGAAAACGGCATCAAGTGGCGGGCTATGCCCCATGACTTGCCCCACTGGTCCACCGTCTACCACTACTTCCGCAAGTGGCAGAAGGAAGGCATTTGGGAGAAGGCCGTCCAGGCCCTGGCCCGCCAGGACCGGGAGCGAGAAGGGAGGCAAGCTTCGCCCAGCGCTCTGGTGATGGATAGCCAGTCCGTCAAGACCACGGAAAAAGGGGGCCCCGAGGGAACGACGGGGCGAAAAAGGTCAAGGGGAGAAAGCGCCAAATCTTGACGGACACGGGGGGTCGCTTGCTGAAGGCCTTCGTGCACCCGGCCAACGAGCACGATAAGCGGGGTGGGGAGGCCTTGCTCCTGGGGATGGACCTCTCCCTTTGGCCAAGGGTGCGGAAGCTCTTTGTGGACTGGGGGTACAGGGGCCTCAAGGGGCTCGCTTCTTCCCTGGGGCTGGAGCTTGAGGTGGTGGCCCGTCCCTACGCGGGGGTGCGTGGGGTCTGGGTGCGGGAGGGGGAGGAGGCGCCGGAGCTTCCGCGGGAGAGGGGGTTCAAGCCCTTGCCCAAGCGGTGGGTGGTGGAGCGGACCTTCGCCTGGCTTGGGCGGAATCGGCGGCTTGCCAAGGACTACGAAGCTAACCCTCGGGTGAGCGAGGCCTGGGTGTATCTGGGCATGCTACGCTTGTTGGTGAAGCGGCTGGCTAGGGCCGCGTAGCTGGCCGTGGAGGACTTTTACGACAGCCTCTAAGTGCCAATCCTTTATCATCTCAACATGGCAGCCCCACTTCGGATCCAGCTGACCCCTGAGGAGGACCGGCTCCTCCTGGAGCTCTCCCTGGACCCAAGGACCCACAAGAAGACCCGCCTGTGGGCCATGATGGTCCGCCTGGCGGCCGAGGGCTGGACCGCCCCAAAGATCGCCCAGCACTTCCACAAGGACCGCACCACCGTCTACCTGGTCCTCAGGCGCTTCCTGAGGGAGGGCCTCCAAGGCCTCGTCTACCGCAAACCCCCGGGAGCCCCCAGGAAGTTCACCCCGGAGATGGCCGCCTTCGTGGAGGAAAGGCTGGCGGAAGACCGGGTCTGGACCGCCCCCCAGCTCTCGGCGGCCATAGCCGAGCGCTTCGGGGTCCGCCTGGCCCCCAAGGTGGTGGCCCGGCACCTCAAGGCCATGGGGTATGTGTGGAGACGGACGCGGTACGTGCCCAGGGGTAGACCGGAGGCGGAGGAGGTGGAGGCCTTTGTGGAGGAGGAAGAGGAGGCGAAAAGGGGGCTCAGGAGGGGGTGATGGAGGTGGGGTACTTGGACGAGAGCGGGTTTGCCCTGACCCTGCCTCCCACGTACGCCTGGTGCCGGAGGGGGGAGGCCAAGGGGGTGCCGCGGGCGTGGGGCAAGGAGGGGCGGGTGAACGTGGTGGGGCACCTGGTGCGGGGCCGGGAGGGGGAGCGGCTTTTCTTTGCCCTTTTGGAGGGGCCGGTGCGGTGGGAGGTGTTGCGGGGGTATCTGGACCGGGTGGCTGAGAGCTTGGGTAAGCCTTTGAAGGTGTTCATGGACCGGGCGCCTTTTCACCGGTGCCGTGGGGTGGAGGAGAGGAAAGGGGTGTGGCGGGGGCTGGGGCTGGAGGTGGCTTACCTGCCGCGGTACAGCCCGCATCTGAACCCCATGGAGGGCGTATGGCGGCGGGTGAAGGGGTTTTTGATGCCGAGGCGGCACTACGGGAGCGTGGAGGAGCTTAAGGAGGCGGTGGTGCAGGCCCTAAAAGCCCTGGGGGGTGTGGAGTTGAAAATCTTGGAGGAGGGCACTTACCTGGACACCTCCCTGATGCTCCGCCTCCTGACCGGAGACCCGCCGGAGCTCGCCGCCCAAGCCCTGGAGGTGTTTCGCGGGGCCGAGGAGGGGCGCTACACCCTGGCCGTCCACCCCTTGGCCGTGGCCGAGGCCTTCTACACCCTGGTCTCCTTCTACGGGGTGGGGCGGGCCGAGGCGGCGGGGGCCCTCTTGGACCTGCTGGACCGGGAGGGGGTCCTTCTGGAGGACGAGGAGGACCTCCGCCCCGCCCTGGAGGAGGCCGGGAAGGGAGGGCTCAGCCTGGTGGACGCCTTCTTGGCCCACCGCGCCCGCAGGCAAGGGGCTGGGCTTGCCACTTTGGACCGCAAGCTGCGAAGGCGGGCCGGGGTAGAGCTGCTTCCCTAGGATTCGGCCTGTTCCTCGCCAGAAGCTATCCCCCCAAGATCCCTGCCTCCCCATCGCCCAGGCCCGGGTGGCGAGGCTCCGCCGGGAGTACGGGGTGTGAGGCCGGGGGAAAGCAGTCGGGGCGCCAGCAGGCCAAAGCGGGCCCGGAGGGCCGGGCCAGGAGGAGGAGCCAGGCCAAGAGGAGGAGCCAAAGGACTTTGCCCCTCATGCCCCCAGGGTGCCACGGGAAGGGTTACGCGGAAGGGGTTCCATAGCTGGCCTCCCGCGTAACCTCGCGTAACCTCCCCCCTGCTACCCTGAGGCCAGCCTGAGGATAGCCGAGAGGGGTGAAAGCCATGCAAGACGGGATGTTGCAGCTACCCGTGGTGAACTTCCAGGAACCCGCCCAGGCACCAACCCGGGGAGGGATGAACTACAAACCAAGCCGCTTCAACCACTTCCACACCCTGCCCACGGGCGAGAAGCTCGCCTTCAACTCCCTCTCCGGTGGCCTGGCCGTCTTGGATTCAGAAGGATGGGCGCGCTACACGGCCCTGGTCAAGGGGGAGCCCTTGGACCCCAAGAACCCTGTAGACCAGGGGCTCGTGGAAGGCCGCTTCGTCGTTCTCGAGAACTTTGACGAGCTGGCCTACCTTAAGACCCTCCACCTGCGGCAGCGCTACACCACGGAAGCCTGGAGCCTAACGATCTGTCCCACCATAGACTGCAACTTCGGCTGCGACTACTGTTTCCAGCGGCACCGGGTGAGCCGCATGACCGAAGCGGTTCAGGCCAAGCTTCTTGAGGTCTTCGCTCAAAAAGCCCCCCGCCTCAGCAAGTTCTTCGTCACCTGGTTTGGCGGTGAGCCCACCCTGGCCTGGGATGTTGTTCAGAAGCTATCCCAAGGATTCATGGAGATAGCCGAGAGGAACCGCGTGGAGTACAGCGCGAGCCTCATCACGAACGGCTACCTCCTGGACGAAGGGAAGGTGGCGGACATGGTCCGCTACCGCATTCACCTGGTCCAGATCACTCTGGACGGGGACGCTCCCTACCACGACCAGCGCCGCCACCTCCTTACCGGGGAGGGGAGCTTTGAGCGCATCCTGGCCAACCTGCGCCTCTTCCTCGGGAAACCTGTCTTCGTCCACATCCGGGTCAACGTGGACGTCCGGAACCGCGAGGGTGTGCCCGCCCTCTTGAAGCGTCTGGCCGAGGAAGGGCTGGCCCACCAGGAGAACCTGCGGGTCTACTTTGCCCCCGTAACCTCCACCGCCCCGCCCAGCCACGGGGTCAAAGGGTTTTGCTTTACCCGCAAGGACTTCGCCCGGATTGAGCCGGAGTACTTCACCCTTGCGGAAAGCCTAGGACTGGCCACCCTTCCCTACCCCTCCCTTCAGCTTGGAGGGTGCGTGGCCGCCCATCCGGAGGGGTTCGTGGTGGAGCCCGACGGCACCCTGCAGAAGTGTTGGGACACGGTGGGGCAGCCCGAGTTCGCCGTGGGCAACCTCCTGGAATACGATCCCCTGCAACTTGCGGAGAACCCCGTTTACCAGCGCTGGATGTCCTGGGACCCCTTCTCCGAAAAGCTCGCCTGCTCCCGTTGCACCTGGCTTCCTGCGTGCATGGGGGGGTGCCCCTTGAAGGTGGTCTTCCCCGAGGCCATGCCTGAGGGGAAGGTGGAGCTGGAGTGCACCACCTTCAAGTGGAACTGGAAGCGTACCTTTACTTTGCTAGCCGAACGTGCAGGCGAGGCAGAGCCGGCACCTCGCCCCTGCACGGGCTAGGGAAAGGAGGTGAGGAGGATGCGGTGGATTGTCAGGCCTTCTCGCGTGCAACCCTTAGGAGACCCGGGTTGCGGCGGTAGGCGTCCGTGTCCAACAAAAAACCCGCCGGTGCTAACATAAATAGGTAGGCTGAGTAGAAGGCAGTGAGGGGGAATCCCCAATTTGCCTTCTTATCTTCGAGGAAGCGTTGTGTTTTGGCAACTCTGGAGCGAGTTTCTCTTAGAGTGGAACCTGACCAGGCGCTACTGGTTTGACACCCTGGCGGGGCTTCTGGCCTCCGTTCTCTTCTTCTACTCCATGGTCCTCGGCCTGGAGAACCTGACCCCCGAGGGGCTGGCGAGCCTGGGCCTGGACCTGGGCCCCCTCCTCCTGGTCTTCGCCGCCTTCAACCTGGTGGTGGGCACCTTCCAGTCCATCGCCTATTCCGTCCAGTCCGAGGCCGCCTTAGGCACCCTGGAGCACCTGGGCCTGGCCCGAGGAGGGCTTCTCCGACAGCTCCTCCTGCGCGCCCTCGTACGGGGACTTCAGGGCATCACCACAAGCGCTCTTGTCCTCCTTCCCCTCGCCCTTCTCCTCGGGGTGCGGCTCGCCCCCGCCCCCTGGTGGCCTTTGAGCCTTTTGCTTCTCTACCTCGCCGCCCTAGGCTTCGCCCTGGGCATGGGAGCCCTCGCCCTTCACTTCAAGCAGGTGGAGGGCTTCTTCACCATTGTCCAGTTCCTCTTCCTTCCTTACTTCTTCTCCCTGGTTCGCTTCGCTCCCTGGATGACCCCCCTCCCCTTTGCCCCGGGGACGCAGCTCCTGAAGCTCGCCCTCACCGGGGAGGGGGCGTCCCCCGGGCTTCTCCTCCTCGCCTTCGTGCAGGCCCTCCTCTTCCTCGGGGCGGGGCTTTTCGCCATGGCCTGGGTCTACGCGGGGGTGCGGCGAAGGGGCCTTTTAGGGAGGTACTGATGCGGCTTTTGGTGCAGAACGTCCACAAGCGCTTCGGGAAACTGGAGGCCCTCAAAGGGGTGAGCCTGGAGCTTGGGGCCGGGGAGATCCTGGGCCTTTTGGGCCCCAACGGGGCGGGCAAGACTACCCTCATCAAGGTCGTCCTCGGCCTCCTCCTCCCCGATGGGGGGGAGGTGGTCCTGGAGGAGGGCGGGGCGCGGCGCAGACCCCAGGGCCACGAGTTCGGCGTCCTCCTGGAGGGAAGCCGCAACCTCTACGTCAACCTGAGCCTCCTGGTGAACGCCCTCTACTTCGGGGGCATCCGGGGGCTTCCCCCCAGGGAGGTCCGCCCCCGGTTTGAGGCCTGGTTGGAGCGCTTCGGCCTAAAGGACCGCCTCCACGCCCCCCTCGCCTCCCTCTCCCGGGGCATGCAGCAGAAGGCGGCCTTGGCCTTGGCCCTCGCCCTCAAGCCCCGTTTCCTCCTCCTGGACGAGCCCACCCTGGGCCTGGACCCCGTGAGCCGGAGGGAGTTTGAGGGGATCCTCCTGGAGCTTAAGAAGGAGGGCTGGGGCATCCTCCTCACCTCCCACGACCTGGAGGTGGTGGAGCGGGTGAGCGACCGGGTGGCCTTCCTCCACCGGGGGGAGGTGCGGCGGCAGGGCCCCACCCGGGCCCTCCTCCGGGACTGGGCCGGGGAGGGGTACCGGGTGCGCCTCGCCGAGCCCAAGGCGGAGGCCCTCCTCCAGGCCTTAGGCCCCGGCTGGAGCGCCGAGGGCCCCGAGGTCCTCTTCTTCCTCGGGCCGTGGGAGGCGCTGCGGGAGGCCTTGGGAACTCTTCCCGTGGAGGTCCTCGAGGTCTCCAGGGGAACGCCGAGCCTGGAGGCCCTCTTCCTCCACCTCTTCGGGGAGGCCCGCCCTTCCCCTGGCGCACAACCTCGCACTGTCTAGCCGCACGGGGGATAGGGGGGTGTTGCCGGTCCTCGAGGGGGTCGGCGAGGGACCGCCCCCCACCCGGGTCGGCCCAGGGGATTGGCCCAAAAACGCGATGGCGGAAGGGCCTCTCGAGGCGCCCCCCTTCCCGTTGACCCCTTACCCAACCTGTGGTAGGGTCTTGGGCAGGACGCCCAAGACTTAGGGTGTCCTGGCCGCGATGCCAGGCCGACAGGCCTGGACGCCCAAAGGCGGTGGGGGAAGTCCGGTGAAAGTCCGGCGCTGTCCCGCAACGGTAACCGGCCCAAGCGTCGCGCCCTCCGCCCCGGCCGGAAGCCCGAGTACCCGCTTCGCGGCCCTGCCCCGTAGCCCTCGAGGCAAGGGTGAAGGTGGTGAGACCCGTGGGACCTTAGCCTAACCCCCAAAACCCGTCACGGGCCCAGCGCCCGAAAGAGGCCCTTCGGCTCTAGGAAGCTTTTCCCGCCCAAGGAGGCGCTATGCGGGAGACGCGGATGGTCTACCCCGTCTTCCCCGGGGAGACCAACCACTACGGAACCCTGTTTGGCGGAACGGTTCTGGCCTGGATGGACCAGGCGGCCTTTGTGGCCGCCACGCGCCACGCGCGCAAGAAGGTGGTAACGGTACACGCGGACGCGGTGGACTTCAAGCGCCCCGTCCCCCTGGGGGCCATCGTGGAGCTGGTGGCCCGGGTGCGGGAGGTGGGGCGCACCTCCATGCGGGTGGAGGTGGAGATGTGGGTGGAGCCGGTGAAGGAAGGCGAGGAGGCCTACCTGGCCGCCCGGGGCGGGTTTGTCCTGGTGGCGGTGGACGAAAGGGGGAGGCCAAGCCCGGTGCCTCCCCTGGAAGGAGGTGAGGCCCGTGCCCCTCACGGCGCCTAGGCTCGCCTACCGCCCCTACGAGTACCCCGAGCTCCTCCGCTTCCGGGACGCCATCCGGCACAGCTACTGGGTGCACACGGAGTTCAGCTTCCAGTCCGACCTTCAGGACCACGCCCTGGCCGACGAGAAGGAGCGCTCCCTGGTGGAGCGCGCCCTCCTCGCCATCGCTCAGGTGGAGCTCGCCGTCAAGCTCTTCTGGGCCCGGGTCTACGACCGCTTTCCCAAGCCCGAGATCGCCGAGGTGGGCCTCACCTTCGCCGAGAGCGAGGTACGGCACGCCAACGCTTACGCCCACCTCCTGGAGCTTTTGGGCCTGGAGGAGGCCTTTGGACAGGCCCTGGAGGGGGCGAGCGCCCTCCGGGATCGGGCCCAAGCCCTGGGAGAGGCCCTTCGGCGCGCCCAGGGGAAGGACCTGCGGGAATACGCCCTCGCCCTCTTCCTCTTCTCCGCCTTCACGGAACACGTCTCCCTCTTCTCCCAGTTCTACGTCCTCATGGCCCTAAACCGCCGCGGCAATCGCTACAAAGGGATCTCCAACGCCATGGAGGCCACCAGCAAGGAGGAGAACGTCCACNTCTCCCTCTTCTCCCAGTTCTACGTCCTCATGGCCCTAAACCGCCGCGGCAACCGCTACAAAGGGATCTCCAACGCCATTGAGGCCACCAGCAAGGAGGAGAACGTCCACGGCCTCTTTGGGGTGGAGCTCCTCCGTCTCCTCAGGACGGAGCACCCCGAGGCCCTGGGGGAGGAATTTCAGGAAGAGTCTCTACGCCTCGCCCAGAAGCTCTTCCGGGCCGAGGAAAACCTCCTGGACTGGCTCTTCGCCATGGGGGAACCCTCTTTGGTGGGGCACGGAGAAACCCTGGAGTTCCTCAAGGGACGCTTCAACGAAGTCCTCGCCCTCCATGGACTCCCCGAAGCCTTCCCTGTGGACCGGGCGAGGCTTCGGGACACGGAGTGGTTCACCCTGGAGCTCCTCGCCGACAAGGAGGTGGACTTCTTCAACAAGCGGAGCGTGGCCTACGCGCGCAGGGTACAAAGCTTTGATCCGGAGGAGCTTTTCTGAAGGAGGAGGCATGACCAAGACCAAGCGGACCTACGAGCCCTGGTACTGGGCCAACGAGCACACCCGCCTCTACATGCGCCGGGGCTACCTGCTGCCCGGGGTGAGCGTGGAGGAGCGGGTGAGGGAGATCGCCCAGCGGGCCGAGGCCCTCACCAAGGTGGAGGGGTTTGGCCGCAAGTTCCAGGAGTACGTGGCCCGGGGCTGGTACTCCCTCGCCACCCCCATCTGGGCCAACTACGGCCTCAGGCGGGGCCTTCCCATCTCCTGCTACGGCACCTACGTGGAGGACGACACCGCTTCCATCCTGAGGGCGGTGGCTGAGGTGGGGATGATGAGCAAGCAGGGGGGAGGGACCTCCCTCTACCTGGGAAGGCTCCGCCCACGGGGGGCCCCCATCCGGGACAACGGGGAGAGCAACGGCTCGTTTGCCTTCGCCTCCCTCTTTGACCGGGTGATCGAGGTCTTCAACCAGGGCTCCACCCGCAGGGGCCAGTGCGCCGCCTACCTGGACATAGAGCACCCTGACCTCGAGGAGTGGCTTTCCATCCAGCGGGAGCACTCCCCGGTTCAGTCCCTCTTCTGGGGGGTGAGCGTGGGGGACCGCTGGCTTGAGGAGATGATCGCCGGGGACGGGGAGAAGCGGGCCCGCTGGGCCAAGGTCCTGAAGAGCCGGGCCGAGGTGGGCATCCCCTACCTCTTCTTCCGGGACAACGCCAACCAAAAGGCCCCCGAGGTCTTCAAAACCCTCGGCAAGACCATCTGGGCCAGCAACCTCTGCACGGAGATCATGCTCCCCTCCTCGGAGGAAGAGAGCTTCGTCTGTTGCCTCTCCTCCCTGAACCTCCTCCACTACGAGGAGTGGAAGGACACGGACGCGGTGGAGACCCTGGTCATTTTCCTGGACTCCGTGCTGGACGACTTCATTGAGAAGGCGGAGGGCATCCCCTACATGGAGCGGGCGGTGCGCTTCGCCAAGCGCTACCGGGCCATCGGCCTCGGGGTCCTGGGCTGGCACAGCTACCTCCAGTCCCAAAGAATCCCCCTGGAAAGCCCCGAGGCCTTCCGTAGGAACGCCGAGATCTTCAAGACCATACGGGAGCGGGCCGAGGAGGCCTCGAGGTGGCTGAGGAAGCGGCACCCCGAGGACGAGCTCGCCGGGGTGGGGGAGCTTAAGGAAAGGCGCAACGCCACCCTCCTCGCCATCGCTCCCACCAAGTCCAGCGCCTTCATCCTGGGCCAGGTCTCTCCCTCCATAGAGCCCTACACCAGCAACTACTACCTGAAGGACCTACAGAAAGCTCGCGTCCCCTTCAAGAACCCCTTCCTGGAGGAGGTGCTGAGGGAAAAGGGCAAGGACGAGGAAAAAGTCTGGCGGAGCATCCTGGAGCACAACGGTTCCGTGCAGCACCTGGACTTCCTCACCGATGAGGAAAAGGCGGTGTTCAAGACCTTCGCCGAAGTCTCGCAGATGACCCTGGTGAACCTGGCGGCCTCGAGGCAGAAGCACATTGACCAGGGGCAGTCCCTGAACCTTGTGATCCACCCGGAGGCCCCGCCCAAGGACGTGAACGCCCTGGTCCTCCACGCTTGGCGCTCGGGCCTCAAGGCCCTCTATTACCAGTTCAGCCAGAGCGTGGCCCAGGCCTACAGCCGGGACCTCCTCCTCTCCTGCCAAGCCTGCGAGAGCTGAGGGCAGGCTACCCCAAGCAAGGCCCGGGGGAAGGGAACCCTCCCCCGGGCACTAAAGGGGCCTCAGAACGGTAGCTCCTCAAACCCCCACACCTCGCTCTCCGCCGCCCCCCTGCCCTCTAGAACAGGTCCTCGCTCGGCGTTCCCTCCGCCCCTTCTGCCTTCTTGGGCCGCACCAGAAGGGCGAAGTCGTCCAGGACCAGGGTGAGCCGGGTCTTCTTCCCGTCCTTTCCCTCGTAGGTCTCCGTTTGGAGCCTGCCCTCCAGGTGGGCGTAAGTCCCCTTGGGCGGGTCCATCTCCGCCAGGGCCTCGGCGAGGCCGCCCAAGGCCAGGACCTCGAGGAAGACCGCCTCGTCCTCCTTCCGCCGCCCCTGCACGGCCACTGAGGTCTTCCAGATCGCCACGCCCTGGTTGGTGTAGACCAGCTCGGGCTTCCTCGCCAGGTACGCCTTCAGAATCGCCTTCATCCTTCCTCCTTTCGCCGGGCCTACGGGGGGGGCTAAAGCCCCCCCTGCCCTTTAGCGCCTGACCAGGTAGTAGCTCCCCGTGGGGCTCCGCTTCAGCCCCTCCTCCTTTAGCCACGCCTTCAAGGCCTCCTTCACCTCCCGGAGGGTCCGGGGAAGCTCGCCCTCCCAGTCCTCCTCCGCCTGGAGGAGGTTGAGGAGGGCCACCGCCTGCTCGGGGGTGAGCCTTAGGTCCTTCATCCTCCACCTCCCGCTCATTCCCGTGGGGCCTCTAGGCCCCCTAGCCCTCCTCCTCTTCCAAATCCGGGGAGAAGTTGTTCTCCCGGGCGGCCTGGAGGATGGCCTCGAGGGCCTCCCGGTCCGTGAGGAGCCCCCTGAGCCAGTCCTCAAGGATCCCCTTGGCCTCCTCGGCGAAGGCAGATGCGTCCCAACAGCCGCCTTTCACTTTGCCCTCCTTTCCGTCCTCAGCCTCTGGACCACCTCTTTAGCTTTCATCGCGCCTCCTTCGGTCCCCCCCGAGGGGCCGGAAGGCCCCCCTGCCCTGGGGGGCCCTCCCCTTCACCCTCGCCTGTAGAACCCCTCCCTGGCCCAGCGCCGGGGAAGCTCCTCCTGGGGGAGGTGCACCTCCCCGAGGACCCGGTACGGCCCCCGGAAGGGCCAGGGAAAGAGGCCCTCTCGGTCCAGGCGCTCCCGGGCTTGGAGCCAGTCGTCTAGCTCCCTGTCGTCCTCTTTCCACCGCTCCAGGAGGAAGCGGCGGCCTCGGGCGTCCTCCACCTCCAGGAGCCGCGCCCCAAGGAGCCCATAGAGGTCTACGGGGAGGGCTAGGACCCCCTCCACCAGGAGGGCGGCCTCCGCCCAGTCGGCGAGGGGCGCGTCCGAGGCCACCTGAACGAGGTCCCCCAGGTGGAGCTTGGCGAGGAGTAAAAAGGTCCGCACGGCGAGGTCGTAGGGGCGCTTACTTTCCCGGTCGGGCCCCGTCTTGCAGAACCCGAAGGACCACTCCCTCTCCTCCCACCAGGGGAAGACGAAGCTCTCGTAGTCCTCCGGGGCGGGGCCGTTGAAGGCCACCTCGGGAGGGTAGAGGACCGGCCCCCCCGTCCCGTCCGGCCCCGCTAGGGGAGGAAGGTGGGGAAGGAGCCGGGCGAAGTCCTCGAGGACGGCCCCAAGCCTCTTCTCCACCGCTTCCTTCGCCTCCGTCCTGATCCGCCAGTAGTGCGTGTGGCCCATGTCAGACCTCCCCGAAAAGCTCCCGCCTGAGCGCCACCGCCGAGTTGTCCTCGTAGGGGGCCTTGAGCCTGGCCTCGAGGGCGTAGAGCCGGGAGGCCAGCCCTCTGAGCCCTTCCACCGCCTCCTTCACCTCCCGGGCCACCCGCTCCGCCTCCAGGGGGTGCTCGGAGAGGAAGGCGTGGAGGTCTTCGGCGTAGAGGGCGAGGGCCCGGGCCGCCTGGGCCATCTCCTCTAGGTGCTTTCTGACTCGAATTCGCCGCATCTCCCACCTCCACCCGGGTGCGAAGGGGGGCCACCCGGCCCCCCCTGGCCCTAAGCCACCTCCAGGACCACCCACCCGGCCCGGCTCGGCACGAAGACCTTCTCCCCCGGAAGGGGCTGGACCTCCAGGACCTCCACGTGGCCCAGGGCCTCGAGGTCCTCCAGGTCCACCCACCCCTCCTCCACCAGCCGGGGGTGGACGTAGGCCCCGTGCCGCCGGATGAGGCCCTCCAGGGCCCGGTCCGAGAGTCTGGTCTTGGGAACGCCGTCCGTGTTGGGCAGGAGCGCGACCATCTTGCACCTCCTGCCCCTGGCCGTGGGGCCGCTAGGCCCCCAGGCCCTCTTCCCTATACGCCACCCGCACCCGCTCCGGGCTCACCAGGACGAGGCCGCTCTTCCCCGAAGCGAAGGCCCGCACCACCTCTTCCGCGAGCTCCATGAGGAAGGTGTGGTCCTGGGGCCGGGGCCTTCCAGCCACCTTCACGAGCTTCCCCTCCTCAAAGACCACGGCGAAGCTCCCGCTCACCCGGGCGAACCGCTTTAGCGCTTCCATAGCGGTCCCCCCCGAGGGGCCGGAAGGCCCCCCCGCTCACAGGCGGTAGAGGACCACCCGGTTCCCCACCCCTGCCAGGGCCTCCTCCAGGGCCTCGAGGACCTCCCTGGGGTCCAGCCCCCCCAGGCCGATGCCCGGGAAGGCCATATGGACCTCGAGGCCAGGCCTGGCCTCCAGGAACCGCCGGAGCCTCGAGGCCCCCAGGCGGACGAGGCCGAGGTCCGCTCGGTCCCGGAAGTGGCCTTTGGTCTGGAAGGCCCCGTAGGACCTGGTCAACCAAAGTGCACATTAGCGCACTTCGGCCCTCCACCAGGAGGAGGACCTAAGCCTCCCTTCCACCCCTCCCACGCTCCCCGGTGAAGGATGACCTTCAGCGGGGAGAGGTCGCGGGGCACCTCGCGCCCGAGGAGGGGAAGGAAGAGGCCTACCCTCAGGACCCGCCAGGGATTAACGCCAGGGGAGTTCCTTCCGTCGGTGACCTCCCTCTGGCTCCCCGGTGAACCCTGAAGGCTTGAAAACAAGGAGAGGTGGCGCTTCGCCTTCCCGATCTCCCGGGAAAGCCTGCGCCTCAGGTAGGGGTTGCGCTCCTGCGCTTTTTTGGCCTGGAGTTCCTGCACCTTGGAGGCGTAGAAGCCCTGGACGTGACCCCTGAAGCGTTCGTCCCGGAGAAGCCTCTCGTACCCCCTGGGAAGCTTTTCCCTGAACCCCAAGGCCCTTCTCCCAATGACGTAAGCGGCGGCCACGTCCTTGGAGAGGGAAAGAAGGGGGGCGTACTTCAGCATCCCGATGGTGGAGGTGTCCTGCGGGTTCACCTCCACCACCTGGACCCCTCTCTTCCTGGCCAGGGAGTGGACCTTCCGGAGGAGGGAGGCGTAGGCGAAGCGGTGCTGCTTCCTGCGGAAGGCCCTTCCCGAACCATCACCCCTCCTGGACTTCCTCAGGTACCTCAGGCGCTCCGTGGCGACGGCCACGCCGTGTTCCAGGGCCAAGGAAACCACCTCGTGGGCGATCTTCCAGAGGACGAGCTCCTTGGCTCCTTTGTTCGGAGCGCGGTCCACTTCTTCCAGGGAGAGGGTGAGGTGGCG
>NZ_SIJL01000021.1 GCF_004307015.1 Thermus thermamylovorans | reverse complement strand
ATTACAGGCTCTTGGCCTCCGCCCGAGGGTGTGCTACAATCCCTGGAGGCGGGGGCCGTTAGCTCAACTGGCAGAGCACCGGTCTCCAAAACCGGGGGTTGGAGGTTCGAGTCCTTCACGGCCCGCCAGACGGCCCTTCGGGGCCTTTTTTCGTTATGGGCGCGTATCAGGTCCTCATCGTGGGGGCGGGCTTCGCGGGAAGCGAGGCCGCCTACCGCCTGGCGCGGGAAGGGGTGCGGGTGGGCCTCCTCACCCAGAGCCTGGACTCGGTGATGATGCCCTTTCTCCCCCCCAGGCCCCCTTTCCCGGAAGGAAGCCTCCTGGAAAGAGCCTACGACCCGGCGGACGAGCGGCTTTGGGCCTTCCACGCCCGGGCCAAGTACCTCCTGGAGGCCGAAAGGAACCTGCACCTTTTCCAGGCCACGGCCACGGGCCTGCTCCTGGAGGGCCATGGCGTGGTGGGGGTAAGCACCTGGGAAGGCCCCCCTGTGCGGGCCGAGCGGGTGGTGCTGGCGGTGGGGAGCTTCCTGGGGGCTAGGCTCCGCATTGGGGAGGTGGAGGAGGAGGCGGGAAGGCTTTCCGAGGCCAGCTACCCCGACCTCTTCCAGCACCTCCTGGCCCTGGGCTTCCGCTTCCTGGAGCGGGAGGGCGAGGTGCCCGAAACCCCCACCACCCCGGGCTACCGGGTGCGCTACCGCGCCTTCCACCCCGAGGAGTGGGAGGCGGCCACCTTCCGCCTCTTGCGTCTAGAAGGGCTCTACGCCCTGGGGCTTTGCGTGCGGGAGGGGGACTACGCCCTCATGAGCCAGGAGGGCCTGCGCCTGGCGGAGCACCTTCTCCATGAGCTTGGGTAGGGGCCTCCCCCGGGGGTCCTCCCCTTCCCCGTCCCAGGGGGCCAGGTAGACCTGGACCCTAAGGCGCCGATGGGTGACGGCGTGGCGCACCTCCCCGGCGGGCTGGGGTCGCACCCCAAAGGCCTCCGCCCTTTGGGGAAGCTCCGCTAGCGGGAAAAGCGGTACCCCGTATAGCCCTTGGAAGCGGCCAGAAAGCCGCTCCAGATGAACCCCTTTTCGCCCCAGGAGGACCAGGGCCGCCAGGATTTCCTCCTGAACGCGCCGCCTCCGGGGCCTGGGAAAGCGCTCCGGCGCCTCCTTGCCCCGGCAAAGGGCCTCCAGGGGGCAGGCAGTGCAGCGGGGCCCCCGGGGCAGGCAGACCTCGGCCCCCAGGTCCATGAGGGCCTGGTTCCAGGCCCCAGGGTCCTCCGCCTCCGGTAGAAGCCCCTGCGCCAGCTCCCAGAGGACCTTGGGGGCAGGATTTTCCAGGGCAAAGACCCGGGAGAGGACCCGCCTCACGTTCCCGTCCACCGCCGCCACCCGTTCCCCGAAGGCGATGGAGGCCACCGCCGCCGCGGTGTAGGGGCCAAGGCCGGGAAGCTTCAGGAGTTCGGCATAGCTTCGAGGAAGGGCCTCCACCTCCTGGGCCAGGCGGTGGAGGTTTGCCGCCCTGCGGTAGTAGCCCGCCCCCTGCCAGGCCTTCAGCACCTCCTCCAAGGGCGCTCCCCGCAGGGCCTTTAGGGTGGGAAAACGCTCCAGGAAGCGGCGGTAGTAGGGGATGGCCTGCGCCACCCGGGTTTGCTGAAGCAACACCTCGGCAACCAGGACCCGGTAGGGGTCCTTCTCCCCCCGCCAGGGGAGGAGGCGGGCCTGCGCCCGGTACCAGGCGAGGAGGGCCTTCTGCCAGGCTTCCATGGGAAGTAGGACCTTCGCGGTCAGAGGGAAAAGAGCCGCCGGTGTTCCACCATGAGGCAGCGGTCCGCCACCAAGAGGAGGCCCGCCCCCCTCAAGGCCGCCTCAAAGGCAGGGTGGCGGATCCCCGACTGGAGCCACACCATCCCGGGGCGGAGGGCCAGAACCTCCTCCAGGTGGCCCATGAGGGCCTCCGGGGGGCGGAAGACGTCCAGGATGTCCACGGGCCCGCCCACCTCGGCCAGGCTCCCCAGCACCTTGGCCCCGAAAAGCACCTCTCCCTTAAAGCGGGGGTTCACGGGCAGGATGCGGTAGCCCTGCCCAAAGAGGTACCTGGGCACGTAGTGGGCGGGACGGGAAGGGTCCTTGTGGGCCCCGAGGACGGCGATGGTGCGCGCCCTTTCCAGGTAGGCTTTGAGTTCCGCGTCCGTCATGGCCGGTAGTCCAAGGGGCGGAGGTAGAACTCCCCGATGGCGGTGGAGGAGAGGAGGGCCACGGTGGGCAGGGCCCGCTTCCAGTGGGTGCGGTTCACCCCGTCCTTCACCCGGCGGATTTCTCCCTCGGTATAGCCGAGGCCCAGGAGGTAGGCGTCGGGGTAGCCCTTCAGGTAGTGCTCCAGGATGACGTCGGCCCGGAGGTAGCGCACCCCCAGGTCGGCCTCGTCCGTCTGGCCCGGGATGAGGTCGGCGGTGGGGGCCTTGGCCACCACCGCCTCGGGCACCCCAAGAAAGCGGGCCAGGGCCCAGACCTGGGTCTTGTAGAGGTCCCCCAAGGGGTTCACCGGGGGGGTGTCGTCCCCGTGCCAGGTGAAGTAGCCGAAAAGCCGTTCCGTCTTGTTGCCCGTGCCCAAGGGCAAGGCCCCGTAGGCCTGGGACTTGTCGAAGAGGACCATCATCCGCGCCCGGGCCATGAGGTTCCCCTTGCGGTGGGGGGTGAGGTCCGGGGTTTGGGCGGCGTAGCCCTCCACCATGGGGGTGATGTCCACCTCCTCCAGGGCCACCCCGAAGGCCTCCGCCACCAGGTGGGCGTGCTCCCGGGAAAGGGGGCTACTCTCCCGGTGGGGCAGGAAGAGGGCGTGGACCCCTTTAGGCCCCAGGGCCCGCACCGCCAGGGCTAAGGTGGTGGCGGAGTCCACCCCTCCCGAGACGGCCACGATGGCCTTTTCGTAGCCCCGCCAGGCGAGCTCTTCCCGTATGAAGCGGGTGAGGAAGTCGGCCACCAGCGGCCAGTGGAGCTCTAGGGTCTCCTGGGCCTTGGGAGCTTCCAGAACGGTCATCTTCCCTCCTTTTGCAGCACCCGTTCCAGGTCGCGAAAGAGGAGGGGCAAGGCGGCCTGCAGGTCGGAAAGGAGGGGGCTATCGTAACGCACAGGGGGGATGCGTTCCCGGTCCAGGGCGAAGAGCAGCGCCGCCTCCTCAAAGAGGGGAGCCTCGGCCAGGATCCGCCCTTCGGGCCCCGCCGCCAGGCTGCCCCCGCTCATCCCCTTCCCCCCCTCAAACCCCACCAGGCTGGCGAGCACCACGTACACCCCGTGCTCCGCCGCCACCGCCCGGGCCAGGGTGCGCCAGCGCTCCACGTTCTCCGGGCGCTCCCCATGAAAGCCCCGGGCCGGGCTGGCCGCGGGCACGTAGAGGACCTCGGCCCCGTCCAAGGCGGCGATGGCCGCGGTGATGGAGTGCCAGAAGTCTTCGCAGATGAGGATGGCCGCCCGGCCGAAGCGGGTCTGGAAGGCCATGGCCCGGTTTCCCCGGGCCAGGTAGCGCTCCTCGTCGAAGACCCCGTAGGTGGGCAGGAAGACCTTGCGGTGCACGTGGACCACGCGGTGGGGGAGCTCCAGGTAGGCGGCGCTGTTGTAATAGGCCCCCTCGTCCCGCTCATAGAAGCCCACCACCACGTCCAAAAGCCCCTCCCACCCCACGGCCCGGTGCACCCCGGAAAGGAGTTCCAGAAGCTCGTGGCGGGTCAGGGAAAGCTCCCTTACCCCCCCTTGCAGGAAGTAGCCGGTGAGGGCGGCCTCGGGCAGGACCACCACCTCGGGGGCGTGGGGGCGGAGGGCCTTCAGGTGGCCCTCGAGGCGGGCCAGGTTCTCCTTCAGCCTGGCCTTCTCGGGGCGGAACTGCAGTATGGCGTGCCGGACCACGGACCTATCCTACGCCTCAGGAAAGGACCAGACCGGGCTCCAGGTAAAGCTTGGGGTCGGCCTCCGGGAAGGGGTTGTCCTGCTCCTCCAAGGCCTTGAGCTCCTCCGGGGAAACCCCCTGGAGGAGGCGGAAGAAGGCCTCGGCATGTCCCCGGTAGCGCTCCTCGGCGTACGCCACCGCCTGGCCGGTATCGATGAGGAAGGGCCAGTCGGAAGCTTCCAGGAGGAGAAGCTCCCGCATGGCCTGCTGCAGCACCCGGTGAGGAACGTTCCCCCGGCGCACCGCCTCCCGCATGGCCCCCTCCGCCCGGTAAACCAGGCGCCAGTAGTCCAGGGTCCCCTCGTTGAGCCAGACCCGGTGGTCCCCCCCCCGGCCCCAGGAGCCCTCAGGCAGAGCGGCGCGCACCGCCTTCCCCTGCGCCGCCTCCTTGGCGGTCACCGCCCTTACCCCCTCCGCGCGGGCGAGGAGGCGCAGCACCGCCTCCAGCCAGGCCACCCCCTCGTACCACCAGTGGCCGAAAAGCTCGGCGTCGTAGGGGGCGAGGATGACCCCATCCGGGTGCTCCCGGGAGAGGCGCTCCACCAAGCCCACAAAGTGGGCGGCGTGCTCCCGCACCTTGGCGAAGGCCGCCTCGGGGTCGTAGGGGGCCTTGTGGGCCAGGTCCGCCTGCCGGTGGGTCACCCGCCAGTGGTGGAGGCCAGAGAGGGGGTCCTTGCGGTGGAACTCCCGGTAAAGCCCCTCCCCGGGGTAGCCATGGTCGGCACTCCATACCTGGAGGGCGGTTTCCTGGTTGCGGGCCAGCACCCGAAGGCCCGACTCCAGCTCGTGAACGTAGTAGGTGGCCTCAGCGCTTTCCACCTGCAAGGAAGCCTCCCCGTAAGGGGAAAGCGCCCTCCCCCCCTGGACCAGGTGGGCGTCCACGAAGGTGTAGCGGATCCCGGCCCGCATGAGGAGCTCGTCCACCCCCGGCCTGAGCCCCTCCGGCACCCCCTCCACCGGGGGCTTCCAGGGGCCCCTCGGCCGGTAGGCCATCTCCGGAAGCCAGTAGCCCGTGGGGTCCTGGGCGAAGTGGCGGCGGTAGGCGGCCACACCGGTCTTGATCTGGGCCCAAAGGGCCTCCTCGTAGCCCAGGAGGGGGGAGTAGCCGTGGGTGGCGCTACTGGTGAGGAGCTCCACCTGCCCCCGCTCCTGGGCCCGGCGGAAGGCCTGGAGGAGGTCGCCCCCCAGGTGGTGGAAGTGGTCCAGGGTGAGCTCCCAGAAGGCCACCTGGTGGCGGGCGCTCCTTTCCAGCTCCGTGCCCGCATAGCGCAGGTAGTCGCCCTGGGCCCGCCCCAGGCGGTCCTCCGCGTAAGCGCGGAAGCCCTCCCTGATGCGGGCGTCCGCCAGCTGCTCCGCCAGGATGGGGGTAATCCCCAGGGTGAAGCGGGCCTCCACCCCCTCCTGATGGAGCCTTTCCAAAGCCCGAAGGAGGGGCAGGTAGGTCTCGGCCATGGCCTCGTACAGGGTTTCCTCCCCAAAGGGCCAGGCCCCGTGGGCCCGCACGTAGGGGAGGTGGGCGTGGAGGACCAGGGCGAAGCGCGCCATGATTCTAGCGTACCACGGTGCCCTCCCCGGCCAGGGCCCGCCTTATGGGGTTTTCCACCCGGGCGTCGGCGAAAATCACCCGCTTCACCCCGCCCTGCACCGCCGCCACCGCCCCCATCACCTTGCGCTTCATCCGCCCCTGGGCTAGGGCCAGGTACTCGGGGCTTTCCACCTTTTCCACAGGGATCTCCCGCACCAGGCTGGCCTCGTCGGGGTAGTGGGCCAGAAGACCCGGCACGTTGGAGAGGTAAACCAAAGCCTCCGCCCGGTAGGTGGTGGCCAAAAGGGCCGCCACCTGGTCCCCGTCGGTGTTGATGGCCTCGCCCTCGTAGCTGATGGCGGGAGGGGTGATCACGGGGAGGTAGCCCGCCTCTAAAAGGAGGTCCAGAAGGGCCCGGTTCACCCGCTCCGCGGTGCCCGTGTAGTCCCCGCGGTGGATCTTCACCTTGCCGTCTTCCACGTACTTCACCGCGGTCTTGCGGCGCCCTTCCAGAAGCCTTCCGTCCACCCCGGTAAGCCCAACGGCGTTCACCCCCCGCCGCTGCAGGCGTTCCACCAGCCGCTTGTTGACCAAGCCCGCGTAGACCATGAGGAAGATGTCCAGGGTCTTGGGGTCGGTGAGGCGGCTCACCTGCCCCCCGGGGTGGGTGAGGAAGCGGGGCGGGTGGCCCAGGGCCTCCGCCACCCGGTTGGTGAGGGCGCTTCCCCCGTGGACCAGAAGCAGCCTCACCCCTTCCCGCCACAAGGAGGCGGCGTCCTCGGCCACGGCCTCGTAGTCGATGCCCTCGGCGCCTCCCACCTTCACCACAATCACGGCCATACCTCCAGATACTCCCACCCCCTGGGCCGGAAGCGCAGAAAGTGCCCGCGGTCCAGGGTCAGCGCCCGGCGTACCCGGTGGCGCTCGGCCAAGGGAAGGAGCTCCTCCTCATCCCGGTCGATGTAGCCCGGGTCCGCGCTCTCCCCCACCCCCACCCACGAGGGAAGGACCTCCTCCCTCCTGGCCTCGGCGAAGCGCTCCAGGGCTTCCCGGATCGGTTCGGCCTTGGACCGCCCCTCCCGCTGGGCCAGCTGGGAGAGGAGGAGATCCAGCTCCTCGGGCAAGTAGAGGGTGGTCCGCTTCATGGCGCATATGCTAGCACCTCTGCTGCCCTGGCCCCAGGGGGATGGCCTCAAGGGTGGAGCCCGGAAAACTCCAGCCCTAGGGTTTCCGGCCAGCCCATGCGGAGGTTGAGGGCCTGGAGGGCATGCCCGGCGGTGCCCTTCACCAGGTTGTCGATGGCCACCATGACCACCAGGCGCCCGGTGTCCTCCTCCAGCTCGAAGCCGATATCCGCGTAGTTGGTGCCCTGGACAAAGCGGGGGTCGGGGTAGCGGTGCACGCCCTTTTTCTGCTTGACGATGCGGATGAAAGGCTCACCCCCATAGGCCTCCCGGTAGGCCTGCCACACGTCCCGCTCGCTCCAGCCGTCCAGGAGAAAGGCCTGGGCGGTCATGAGGATGCCCCGCACCCGGTCGGTGGCGATGGCGGTGAGGTGGACCTCGGGCCTCCCGGGGAGGTTTTCCACCACCTCGGCGGTGTGGCGGTGGCCCGTGGGCTTGTAGACCCGGAGGGAGCCCGCCCGCTCGGGGTGGTGGCTGGCCGGGCTGGGCTCGGCCCCCGCCGCCGAGGTGGAGATGAGGAGGGTGACGAAGACGGGACCGGGTTTCAGCACCCCTCCTTTAAGGAGGGGATAGAGCCCCAGGATCGTGGCGGTGGCGTTGCACCCCGCCCCCGCCATCCAGTCCGCTTCCCGCAGGCGGTCCCGGTAGAGCTCGGGCAGGGCGTAGACGAAGCGGCCCAGGAGCTCGGGCCTCGGGTGCTCCCCGTAGTACTTCTGGTAAAGCCCCGGGTCCTTCAGGCGGAAGTCCGCGGAGAGGTCGATGAGGATGGGGGCCAGCTGGGCGTAGCGCTCAAACTCCCGGGCCAAGACCCCGTGGGGCAGGGCCAAGACCAGGATGTCCGCGGGCTCCAACCGCTCGGGGGGGATGAACTTCAGGTTCGTTCTCCCCCGCAGGTTGGGGTGGACGAAGGTCACGGGTTCCCCGGCGAAGCGCCTCGAGGTCACCTGCTTCACCTCCAAATAGGGGTGGGAAAGGACCAGGCGCAAAAACTCTCCCCCCGCATAGCCGGAGGCCCCCACGATGGCGAGGGTCTTCCTATCCACGGGCCACCTCCCAGGCGTAGCGCAGGATCTCCCCGGGGATGTCCACCCCCGTGGTGTGCACGGAGTTCTTGAACTCCATGGTGTGGTTCACCTCGTTCACCAAAAGGCCCCGCTCGGACTCGAAGAGGTCGATGGCCACCACCCCACCCCCCACCGCCTGGGCCGCCCGCACGGAAAGCTCGGCGATCTCCGGGGTCACGGGGCAGTTTTCCGCCTGCCCCCCCCGGGCGGTGTTGGTGATCCAGTGCAGGCTCCTGCGGTAGATGGCGGCGATGGCCCTGTCCCCCACCACGAAGACCCTTATGTCCCGCCCGGGCTTCTTCACGTATTCCTGGAGGTAGAGAAGCTGGTGCTGGAAGCCCCCCAGGACCTCCTTGTGCTCCAGGATAGCCTCCGCCGCCTCCCGGTCGGTGATCTTGGCGAGAAGCCTCCCCCAGCTCCCGATCACCGGCTTCAGGACCACAGGGTAGCCCCATTCCTCCATGAGCCTCAGGGCCTCCTCCGCATCGGTGAGGAGGGCGGTCTTGGGCTGGGGAAGCCCGGCCCGCTCCAGGGCCACGCTGGTGGCCCACTTGTCCCCGCAAGCCTCGATGACCTCGGGCCGGTTCACCACGGGGATGCCCAAGGCGGTGAGGTAGCGGGCCACCGCCAGGCCCCGGGTCTGGCTCACGCAGCGCTCCAGGGCCACCGTGACCCCCGCTAGCTCCTCGGGCCTCTCCCCCAGGACCATGGGGAGGGCGGGGGCGTAGATCTTCTTGTAGGGGATGCCCAGGGCCTCGGCCCTTTCGAAGAGCATCCTCTCGTCGGGGCGGATGCGGTCGTAAAGGATGGCCAGCATGGCGCCTCTCCCTTTTAGGCGCCCCGACCGGGCGCGGGCCCGGTCGGGGAAAAGCTCCTCAGGGAGCCCCGCCCGGGCTCACTCGCCCCAGTCCTCGGCTTCCTCCGGGGCCGCCTCCAGGCGCAAGGGGCTGAGCCCCACCACCTCCAGCTCCGCGCCGCAGTCCTCGCAGACCACAAGCTCACCCAGCTCCGGGTTCTCCAGCGCAAGCTCCGCACCGCACTCCGGGCAAGTGGCTACCATTCCTCGTCCTCCTCCTCCACCTCGCTCCAGTCGGGAACGAAGCGAAAGCCGCACTCCGGGCACTCTACCTCTTGGCCCTGATCCTCCTCGGAGACCTCAAAGGTGTACCCGCAACGGGGGCAGTCCACGAAGAAGCCCTCCAGGCCCTCCTCCGTCACCTCCACCTCCAGAGGGTCCAGGGAGACCACCTCCAGGAAGGCCCCGCAGGCCTCGCACTCCAGCACATCCCCCAGCTCCAGGGTCTCCAGGTCCTCGGCCAGCACCAGGCTGGCCTCGCCGCACACCGGGCAGGTGATCTCCAGGTCCTCCATGAGCCCAGTCTACTCCCCCGGGAAGCGCCCGTGCTTTTTGTAGTAGTCCAGGAGGGAACCCTCCTTCAGCGCCTCCAGGAGGAAGGGGGGTGGGGGGCGAAGGAGGAAGCGCTCCTCCCCCCTGCGCAGCACCCCCGTTTCCACGTCCAGCTCCACCTCGTCGCCCTCCTCTAGCGCATCCACCACCTCCTCCGACTCAAAGGGCACGATCCCCAGGTTCACCAGGTTGCGGAAAAAGATGCGGGCGTAGCTCTTGGCGATGACCGCCCGGATGCCCAGGCGCTTCAGGGCCTCGGGGGCGTACTCCCGGCTACTGCCAAGCCCCGCGTTCCTTCCGAAGACCAGGATGTCCCCGGGCTTCACCTCCTGGGCGAACCCAGGCCGCAGGTGGGCGAAGGCGAAGGTGTGGAACCGGTCCTCCCCCACCATGAAAGGAGCGTACTTGCCGGGAAGGATGTCGTCGGTGTTGATATGGTCGCCAAACTTCCAGACCCTAGGCATGGCTTCCCTCCAGTTCCTCCGGGGTGGTGAGGTACCCCGCCACCGCGCTGGCCGCGGCCACCCGGGGGCTGGCCAGGTAGATCTCGGCCTCGGGAGCCCCCATGCGCCCCCGGAAGTTGCGGTTACTGGTGGACACGCACACCTCCCCCGGAGCCAGGACCCCCATGTGCCGCCCCATGCAGGGGCCGCACCCCGGGGTGCCGATGGTGGCCCCGGCCTCCAAGAGGGTGAGGAGGGTGCCGTCCCGGGCGGCCTCCTCCAACACCTGGGAGCTTGCGGGGATGACGAGGAGGCGCACCCCCGGGGCCACCTTCCGCCCCTTGAGCACCTCGGCGGCGGCCCTCAGGTCCTCGAGCCTCCCGTTGGTGCAGGTGCCGATGAAGACCTGGTCCACCCGCTTGCCCCAGACCTCGGCCACCTCGTGGACGTTGTCCACGTAAAAGGGCACGGAAACCCGGGGGGTGAGGCGGGAGAGGTCGATCTCCACCTCCCGCACGTACCGGGCGTCGGGGTCGGGGTAGAGCCATTCGGGCACCCGGTAGAGGTCCAGGATCTCCCCCGAGGGCACCACCAGCCCCGCCTTGGCCCCCGCCTCCACCGTGAGGTTGGCCAGGGTCATGCGCTCCCCCCGGCCCAGGGCCTCGGCCCCCTCGGTAAGGTGGATCTCCACCGCCATGTAGGTGGCCCCTTCCGCGGTGAGGAGGCGCACCATCTCGAGGGCGGCGTCCTTGGCGGTGACCCCTTGGGGAAGCCTCCCCCGGAAGGCCACCTTGACGCTTTCCGGCACCCTCAGCCAGGTGCGCCCCGATGCGGCCGCCAAGGCGATGTCCGTGGCCCCCATCCCCGTGCCGAAGGCCCCCACCGCTCCGTAGGTGGTGGAGTGGGAGTCCGAGCCCACCACGATCCAGCCTGGCTGGGCCAGGCCCTCCTCGATGAGCACCTGGTGGCAGACCCCTCTTCCCACGTCAAAGACCCGGATGCCGTGCTTATGCCCCCACTCCCGGATCTCCTTCTGCGCCTTGGCCACCTCCAGGTTCGCCGCCGGGGCCACGTGGTCGATGACGATGGAAACTCTTTCCGGGTAGCGGGGGGTGGCCTCCAGGTACTCCAGGCGCCGGAAGAAGCTCCCGGCGATGGAGTCCACCACCATCACCTGGTCCACCTCCACCACCACGAGCTCCTCCGCCCGCGCCTCCCTGCCCGCCTTATGGGAGAGGATCTTTTCCGCCAAAGTCAGGCCCATTCTTGCCTCCTATAATGGGGGTATGACCTACACCGCCCTGGTGTATGAGGACCCCGAAACCCCGGGCACCTGGATCGCGGAGTTCCCCGCCATCCCCGAGGCCCACTCCTTCGGGCAAAGCCCTGAGGAAGCCCTGGCCCATGCCAAAGAAGCTTTAGAACTTGTCCTCGCCCATCTGCGGGAAACCGGCCGTCCCTGGCCTCCGGACGTCCGGGCCGTGGGGGTGAGGGTGGATGCCGCCTAGGCCGGAAGAGGTGGCCCGAAAGCTCCAGCGCCTGGGTTTCACGGAACGCATGGCCAAAGGCGGTCACCGCCTCTACACCCACCCCGATGGCCGGATCGTGGTGGTGCCCTTTCACAGCGGGGAGCTTCCCAAGGGCACTTTCCGCAAAATCCTGAAGCAAGCCGGCATCAGCGAAGAGGAGTTCCAGAACCTCTAGCCTCATGCCGTGATCCACTCCCTGAGGATCCGGTCCAGCTCCTCGAGGGTGAGCTGGCCTCTATCCGCCAAGGCCTTGATGTGCTGGGTGATGCGGTGGAGTTCCTCCTCCCCGTAGTGGAGGCCGAGCTCCTCCGCCCGCGCCCTTATGGCGTGCCGCCCGGTGAGCTTGGAGGCGATGATGAGCTTGCGCCCCACCCCGAAGACCTCCGGGGGGTAGGGCTCGTAGGACTCGGGGTTGAGGTAGATGGCCTTGAGGTGCATCCCCGCCTTGTGGCTGAAGGCCGTCTCCCCGGTGATGTAGTTGTTGAAGGGAATCTCGATCCCTACCATCTTGGCCACCATCCGGTCCAGCTCGGGGAGCATCTCCAAGCGGTACTTGCTGCGCAGGTACTCGGGCTGCAGGGTGTACATGCGGGCCAGGAAGCCCCCCAAAGGGGTGATCCCGTTTCGCTCCCCGATCCCCAGGACGCTGGTGTCCACGTGGGTGGCCCCCGCCTCGATGGCCTCAAAGGCGTTGGCGATGGCGCAGCCCGTGTCGTTGTGGCCGTGGAACTCGATGTCCACATGGGGCCCCACTACCCGCCTTACCTCCCGCACCAGGGCGTAGACCTGCCTGGGAGTGGCGATGCCCACGGTGTCCGCCAGGCCCACCCGGTCCACATACGGGGCGATGGCCCCGTAAATCTCCAGGAGGTCGTGCTCTTCGGAGCGGAAGGTGTCCTCGGCGGAGAAGCGCACCTCCACGTGGGGGGCCTTCTCGCGGATAAACTGGATGACCTCCCGGGCCTCCTCGATGATCCGGGGGATGTCCCGCCCATGGGCCGCCCTGAGGTACTTGCTGGTGCCGAAGAGGAGGTCGATGCCCTGGACCCCGGTCTCCAGGGCCACCTGGGCCGCGTCCAGGCGGGTCTGGATGTGGGTCACCACCTTGGCCCTGAGGCCCAAGGAGGCCAGCACCTCCGCGTCCTTGCGGGACTGGGGGGAGGCCATGGGGGTGGTCACCTCGATGTACTCCACGCCGAAAGCGTCCAGGGCCTTGGCGATCTCGATCTTGTCCTGGGTGGAAAAGTTGGCCCGCTCGAACTGCTCCCCTTCCCTTAAGGTGGAATCGATGATCTTCCATTCCCGCATGCGCCCCTCCCCAAAAAGAAAACCGGCCCGAACCCGGGCCGGGGGATGAGGAACCCTCTGGGGCTACCCTACCCCCCGGCGGCCGAGTTTTTTCGCAAGGGCCGGCATCTTGTCCGTAAGGGTATACGAAGGGGCGCATTTTGTCAACGCCCGAAGCGGCGCTCCCGGGCCTGGTAGCTACGGAGGGCCCGCAGGAAGTCGATCTTGCGGAACTCCGGCCAGAGCACGTCGGCAAAATAGAACTCCGAGTAGGCGGACTGCCAGAGGAGGAAGCCGGAAAGCCTAATCTCCCCCGAGGTGCGGATGATGAAGTCGGGGTCGGGAAGACCCGCAGTGTAGAGGTGGCGGGCGATGTCCTCGGGGGTAAGCCCTTCCGCAAGGTCCCTGGGGGAAAGGCCCCTTTCCTCCGCCTCCAAGAGAAGCCTCTTCACCGCATCCACGATCTCCTCTCGCCCCCCGTAGCCCATGGCCACGTTGAGGATCATCCCCCGGTGCGGACGGGTCCTTTCCTCTAAGCGGGCGAGGGCCTTAAGCACCTCCTCGGAAAACCCCTCCCGCCTTCCGATGAAGCGCACCCGCACCTGGTGCTCCAGGATGCGGTGGTCCTCCGCCATCCTTTCTGCCTCCCGCACGAAGAGGCCCATGAGGGTCTCCACCTCCTCGGGGGGGCGCTTGAAGTTGTCGGTGGAGAAAACCCAGACCGTGACCGTGCGGATGCCCAGCTCCAGGCACCACTCCAGCACCTCGTAGGCCTTGTGCACCCCGAACTCGTGCCCCTTGGCAGGCGAAAGGCCCAAGGCCCTGGCGTAGCGGCGGTTCCCGTCCAGGATGAGGCCCAGATGCTTGGGCATGGGACCGCCCTTCACCTCCTTTAGGAGGCGCTTTTCGTAGAGCCAGTAGAGGGGACGGGAGAGGGCGAGGAGGTGGCGGAGCATACCTCATCCACCCTAAGCCGGGGCAATGAGAAAGGAAAGGCCCCAAAGCTACCGGTAAAGCTCCCGGGCGATGATGTGGCGCTGGATCTCCGAGGTGCCCTCGTAGATCTCCGTCACCTTGGCGTCACGGTAGTAGCGCTCCACCCGGTAGTCCCGGTGGTAGCCATACCCCCCCAGCACCTGCACCGCCTCCCGGGTCACCTCCACCGCCACCCCGCTCGCGAAGAGCTTGGCGGCGCTGGCCTCGAGGGTGAACCGCTCCCCGGAATCCTTTTTCCTGGCGGCCTCGAGGACCAGGGCCCGGGCGGCGGCGATCCCCACGTGCATGTCCGCGATCTTGAAGGCGATGGCCTGGTGCTCGCGGAGCTTCTTCCCGAACTGCTCCCTCTCGTCCGCGTAGGCCCTGGCGATCTCAAAGGCCCCCCGGGCGATGCCCACCGCCTGGGCCGCCACCCCAACGCGCCCCGAGTCCAGGCCCGCCAGGGCGTAGGCCAGGCCCCGCCCCTCCGCCCCCAGGAGGTTCTCCTCGGGGACGAAGACCTCCTCCAGGCGCACCTCCGCGGTGTGGGCGGCGTGGAGGCCCATCTTCTCCTCCGGGGGACCGAAGGAAAGGCCCGGGGTGTCCTTTTCCACCAGGAAGGCGCTGATGCCCGCTTCCGTGCGAGCCATGACCACGTAAAGCTGGGCCTGGCCCGCGGAGGTGATCCAGCTTTTTACGCCGTTCAGCAGGAAACCCCCGGGCACCCGCCGGGCCTCCGCGCGCAAGGAGGCCGGGTCCGAGCCCGCCTGGGGCTCGGTGAGGCAGAAGGCCCCGATCCACTCCCCTCGGGCCAGGGGAAGGAGGTACTTCCGCCGCTGCGCCTCCGTGCCAAAGCGCAGGAGCATGTACTGGGGAAGCCCGCTGGTCACGGAAACGATCACCGCCACGCTGGGGTCGGCGGCGGCGATCTCCTCCAGGGCCAAAGCCCAGGTGACGGAGTCCAGGCCCGCCCCTCCCCATTCCTCGGGGGTGGTCATGCCCAAAAAGCCCAGCTCCGCCAGGGCCCTGAGCTGGGGCCAGGGGTACCTGCCCTCCCGGTCGTACTCCGGGGCCAGGGGGTAGAGGACCTCCTTGGCCAGCTTGCGCACCGTGTCCAAGATCAGCCTCTGCTCCTGGGTCAGGGTCATCGCTCCCATCGTATCACCGCACGGGGGCAAAAAAGCGTCATACTCCTTCCACCGGCCCTTCCCGCACACAGGGGGCCTAGGCGGTACGGCACCGTTCCCCGCCGAACCGTTTGCGCCCCTTTTCCCCTAAGGGATTCGGCCCCCCGCTCACCAGGGCCCCCGCAGGGGATTGGTATTACCCCTCCCCCCAGCGGGGGGCCCGCTTGGCCTCGAGGCCCAGGTGGTCCAGGATGCGCTGGGTGATGAAGCCCAAAAGGTCCCGGATCTCCCTGGGCCGGTGGTAGAAGCCAGGGCTTGCGGGCAGAACCACCGCCCCCGCCTCGGCCACCGCCACCATGGCCCTCAAGGTGGGCAGGGGCAGGGGGGTTTCCCGGGGCACCAGGATCAGGGGGCGCCGTTCCTTCAGGTGCACGTAGGCCGCCCGGGTGAGGAGGGTGTCCGCCAGGCCTAAGGCCACCTTGCCCAAAGTGGTGGCCGAGCAGGGCACCACCACCATCCCCCGGGTGGGGAAGGAGCCCGAGGCGATGGGGGCGCCCAGGTCGCTGTCCTTGTAGACCCGGCCCGCCAGGGGGTGGAGGTCCTTGGGGCTTAAGCCCATCTCCTCCCAGAGGACCCGCTTGGCCCCCTGGGAGAGGACGAGGTGCACCTCGGCAAGCCCTTGTAGGGTTTGCAAAAGGTCCAGGGCGTAGGGCATGCCGCTCGCCCCCGTCAAGCCCACCACCACCCGGGGAAGTTCCGCCATGGCTTCCATGCTATCCCCAATCCCGAAGGCTTCCCGTGGTTTCCCACGCAAAAACCCCAGACCCAAAGGGCCTGGGGGGCACCCCGTGGAAGCGGAGGGTTACTTGAGCTCCACCACCGCGCCCACGGCCTCCAGCTTCTTCTTGATCTCCTCGGCCTCGGCCTTGGGGATGCCCTCCTTGATGGGGCCGCCCTTCTCCGCCAGGTCCTTGGCCTCCTTGAGGCCCAAGCCGGTGATGGCGCGGAGCTCCTTGATGACCTCCAGCTTCTTGGCCCCCGCCTCCTTGAGGACCACGTCGAACTCGGTCTTCTCCTCCACGGGGGCGGCCGGGGCCGCCGCCGCGGGGGCTGCGGCCACGGCCACAGGGGCCGCCGCGGTCACGCCCCAGGTCTCCTTGAGGACGTCGATGAGCTGCTTGAGTTCTAGAACCGTAGCCTGAGAGAGCTCTTCCTTGATGCGCTCGATGTCCAAAGCCATCCTCCACCTCCTACGCCGCCTTCTTCTCCGCGTACGCTTCCAGGATGCCTACCAGCTCGCGGGCCACGCCGCCCAGGACCCCCACGAGTTCCGCCATGGGCGCCTGCAAGACGCCCAAAAGCTCCGCCCTGAGTTCGTCCATGGTGGGGAGCTCTGCCAGGGCGGCCACGTCCTTGGCCGCAAGGGGCTGGCCCTGCAGGAGCCCCCCCTTGGCCTCAGGGATCCCCTTGGGGTTCTTCTTGGCGAACTCCGCAAGGGCCTTGGCCGCCGCCACCGGGTCCCCGTAGAAGACCACGGCGCTTGGGCCCTGGAGGCCGTCCAGCTCGGGCAGGCCAAGCTCCTTGAGGGCGATGCGGATCAGGGTGTTCTTGGCCACGAAGAGCCGGGCCCCCTTCTCCTTCAAGGCCTGGCGCAGGGCGTGGGTCTCCTTGGCGGAAAGCCCCTGGTAGTTCACCAGGAAGAAGGAACCCTGGGCCCTAGCAAGGTTTTCCTTGAGGGCGGCGAGAAGCTCCACGTTGCGTCTGCTCGGCACGCCTTCCTCCCTCTTGGGGCAGGGGAACCCCAGCCGACTTTTCTGGGCTTTTGGCGAAACGCTCCCCCTCAAGCGCCTCGGCGGGATGTTTAAGGCCCCTGGCCCCCCGCTGTCTATGGCCTGGGCGCAAGGGCGCCCGGGGTGCCATAGGAGAGTTTAGAGGGAAAAGGGCCAGGGGTCAAGCCGCCCCTGGCCCATTAGGCCCCAAACCTCTAGGAGTGGGGGTTGATGCGGATGCTGGGCCCCATGGTGCTGGTCACGTAGACGGAGCGCAGGAAGGTGCCCTTGGCCGCCTCAGGCCGGCTGGCCTCGAGGGCCCGGAGGAAGGCCCGGATGTTCTCGGCGAGCTTCTCCTCCGGGAAGCTCGCCTTGCCCACGGGGGCGTGGATGGCCCCGGTCTTGTCGTTGCGGAACTCGATGCGGCCCGCCTTGATCTCCCGGATGATCTCCCCGATGTTGAAGCCCACGGTACCGGCCTTGGGGTTGGGGAGGAGGCCGCGGGGGCCCAGGATCCGGCCCAGCTTGGAGCCCACCGCCCCCATCACGTCCGGGGTGGCCACCACGGCGTCAAAGTCCATCCAGCCGTCCAGGATCTTCTGGATGATCTCCTCGCCGCCCGCGTAGTCCGCCCCCGCCTCCTCGGCCTCCTTGATCTTCTCCCCCTTGGCGATGGCCAGGACCCGCACCTGCTTGCCCAGGCCGTGGGGCAGGGAGACGGTACCCCGCACGTTTTGGTCGGACTTGCGGGGGTCGATGCCCAGCTTGGCGTGGACCTCCACGGTCTCGTCGAACTTGGCCGTGGCCAGCTCCTTGACGAGCCGGGCGGCCTCGTCGATGGTGTAGACCTTGGCCGGGTCCACCTTCTCCAGAAGGGCACGGTAGCGCTTGCCGGGCTTAGGCATCCTTCACCTCCGGCGCGCCCACCACCTCCACCCCCATGGAGCGGGCCGAGCCCGCGATCATGCGGGCGGCGGCCTCGAGGTCGGTGGTGTTCAGGTCGGGCATCTTCTGCCGGGCGATCTCCAGCACCTGCTGCCAGGTGATCCGCCCCACCTTCTCCCGCCCCGCCTTGTGGGCCCCCTTCTCCAGCCCCGCCGCCTTGCGGATCAGGTAGCTGGCGGGTGGGGTCTTGGTGATGAAGGTGAAGGAGCGGTCCGCATAAATGGTGATCTCCACGGGGACGATGGCGTCCCCCATGCCCGCAGTGGCCGCGTTGAAGGCCTTCACGAACTCCATGATGTTGGCCCCGTGCTGGCCCAAAGCCGGGCCCACCGGGGGCGCGGGCGTGGCCTTGCCCGCGGGCAGCTGCAGCTTGACTACGGCGACGACCTTCTTCATTTTTCCTCCTAGGCTCCCCCCAAGTTGGGGGTGCAGACGCCTTTTAGGCCTTGACCACCTGGGAGAAGTCCAGCTCCACCGGGGTCTCGCGCCCGAAGATGGTGACCATGACCTTGACCTTGCCCTTTTCCGGGTTGATCTCGGTCACGGTGCCGGTGAAGTCCGCGAAGGGGCCGGAAACCACCCGGACCTGGTCGCCTTCCCGGAAGGCCACCTGGGCCTTGGGAGCCTCCCGCTTCCCCAGGAGGCCGGACACCTCCAGGATGTGCCGGACCTCGTCGGGGGAGAGGGGGACGGGCCTGTGCCCCGCCCCCACGAAGCCGGTGATGCCCGGGGTGCCCCGTACCACCTCCCAGGCCTCGTTGGGCTCCTCCTCGTCCCCCAGGTCCATCTGCACAAAGAGGTAGCCGGGGAAGAGCTTCTTCTTGACGACCTCCTTCTTGCCCCCCTCGCGAAGTTCCACCACGTCCTCCGTGGGGATCAGAACCTGGAAGATGCGGTCTTCCATGCCAAAGGCCTTGATCCGCTTCTCCAGGTTGGCCTTGGCCTTCTCCTCCTGCCCCACGTAGGTGTGGACCGCGTACCATTCGATGCTCATCGCAAAAGCCCTACTAGGAAGCGGAAGACCGTGTCGTAGAGGCCAAGAATCACCATGGCCACCAGGGTGAAGACCAGGATGGCTTGGGTCCCCTCCACCACCTGCTCCCGCGCGGGCCAGGTGACCCGGGCGAGCTCCGCCCGGGCCTCCTGGAAGTAGCGAACGATGCGGGCCAACATCAGACCTTCACTTCCTTGTGCGGGGTGTGCTTATCGCACCAGGGGCAGTACTTCTTGAGCTCCAGCTTAGCGGTGGTGTTGCGCTTGTTCTTCTCGGTGGCGTAGTTGCGGCGCTTGCACTCGGTGCACTCCAAAAGGAGCTTGATGCGAACCTCGCTGGCCATGCCTCACCTCAAAGGGGGAAGGCGCACCTCCCCCCAGGGATCACTCCAGGATCTTGGTGACCACCCCGGCCCCCAC
>NZ_SIJL01000020.1 GCF_004307015.1 Thermus thermamylovorans | reverse complement strand
TCAAATGTGGTGGCCAATTACAGAGCCTTGACCCTGGGCAGGACCTCCCCTAAGATGGGGGATGCCTGATGCTCGTGGCGGCGTAGCTCAGGCGGTCAGAGCACACGACTCATAATCGTGGTGTCGTGGGTTCGAGTCCCACCGCCGCCACCAGCCTGGGAAGGCAAAGCTTCACCCCCCGGTAGCGTGGCCGGGGGGTGTTGCGGTTAGCGCACGGGTACTTAGAGGGTCCTCAGAGGGCGGTGGCCCCCCCGTCCACAGGGAGCACGGCCCCGGTGATGTAGTCCGAGGCGGGGCTACAGAGGAAGAGGACCGCTCCTCCCAGCTCCCCCGGCCTTCCCGGGCGGCCCAGGGGCAGGGTAGCCCGCAGGTGGGCCTCCACCCGGGGGAGGACCCTTTCCGTCATGCGGGTGGGGAAGAAGCCCGGGGCCAGGGCGTTGACCCGGATGCCCCACCTTCCCCACTTCACCGCCAGGTCCCGGGTGAGGGCGATGACCCCGCCCTTGGAGGCGGCGTAGCCCACCGCGTCCAGGACCTCCGGGGGCTCCCCTTTAAGCCCGGCCACGGAGGCGATGTGGAGGATCTTGCCGTAGCCCCGCTCCCGCATGCGCCGGGCGGCGGCCCGGCTGGCCAGAAAGGCCCCCACCAGGTTCACCTCCAGGACCTCCCGCACCTTCTCCGCGGGCATCTCCAGGGAAGGGGCCCCCCAGCTGATCCCGGCGGCGTTCACCAGGATGGCGAGGGGCCCGAGTTCCTTTTCCACCTCCCTCACCACCTCTTCCAGCCGGGCCTCGTCCCGCACGTCACCCTCCAGGTAGAGGGCCTCCCCCAGGTGTTTTTGGGCCTCCTCGAAGAAGCTCGCCCGCCGGGCCAGGACCGCCACCCGGGCCCCAGCCTCCTTGAGGGCCAACGCCGCCTCCAGGCCAAGTCCTCGGGACCCCCCCGTCACCAAGGCCACCTTGCCGTCTAGGCGAAACTGTTCCAGGAACATCAGCCACCCCCTTGGAAAAGGTCCTTGTACTGCTCCCTCAGGGCCCGCTTGAGGAACTTGCCCGCGCTGGTCCTGGGGATCTCCTCCACGAAGACGAAGGCATCCGGGAGCTGCCACTTGGCGAACCCGGCCTGGAGGAGGTGTTGCCTGAGCTCTTCCTCGCTCGGCTTCTCCCCCCTCGGCACCACCACGGCCAAAGGCCTCTCCTGCCACCTGGGGTGGGGGATGGCCACCACCGCCGCCTCCTTCACCCCTGGGTGGCCCATGAGGGCGTTTTCCAGGTCCACGCTGGAGATCCACTCACCGCCCGATTTGATGAGGTCCTTGAGCCGGTCCTTGATCTCCAGGTAGCCCTCCCCGTCCCATACGGCGATGTCCCCGGTGCGGAACCAGCCGTCCGGGGCGAGGGCGCTCCGGCTCGCCTCCTCGTTCCGGTAGTATCCCGCGGTGATCCAGGGGCCCTTGAGCTGGATCTCCCCCAGGGTTTTGCCGTCTTTGGGCACCGGGCGGCCCTCCTCGTCCGCCACCCGCAGGCGCACCAGGGGGATGGGCAGGCCGGTCTTGGCCTTGAGGGCCATCTTTGCCTCCCAGGGGAGACCTTCCAGGTGGCTCTTGACGAAGTTCTGCACCACCACCGGGGAGGTCTCCGTGAGGCCGTAGCCCTGGCGCACCTCCACGCCCAGGCGTTCGAAGCGCTCCACCAGGCTCTGGGGGGCGGCGCTACCCCCCACCACCAAGCGCCTCAGGGTCTTGAGGCGGTGACCGGTGCTTTCCAGGTAATCCGCCAGGGCCAGCCAGACCGTGGGCACGCCGGCGGTGAAGGTGACCTCCTCCCTGTCGAAGAGCTCCACCAAGGAGGCAGGGTCCAGCCGGGGTCCCGGCAGCACCTGCTTGGCCCCCACCAGGGTGGCGGCGTAGGGGAGGCACCAGGCGTTGACGTGGAACATGGGCACCACAGGGAGGACCACGTCTTTTTCCGAGAGGGCGGTGCTGTCCGTAAGGTTGGCGGCCAGGCTGTGGAGGACCAGGGCCCGGTGGCTGTAGACCACGCCCTTGGGGAGGCCGGTGGTGCCGGTGGTGTAGGCCATGCCGCAGGCGGCCCGTTCGGGGACCCTGACCGGTTCCGCTTCCTCGCCCAAGAGACTTTCGTAGGCCAGGTAGCCCTCGGGGGCTTTTTCGTCCATCACCACGTAGTGGCGGACGGTTTTGAGCTCGGGCCTTAGGGCCTCCACTAGGGGGAGGAGCTGGGGATCGAAGAGGAGGACCTTGTCCTCCGCATGGTTCAGGATATAGGCGATCTCCTTGGGGGAAAGCCGGGGGTTGGCGGTGTGGAGTACCGCTCCCCTGCCGGGGACGGCGAAGTAGGCCTCGAGGTGGCGGAAGTGGTTAAACCCCAGGGTGGCCACCCGGTCCCCGACCCCCACGTCCAGGGCCTTCAGGCCCCCCATGAGCTGCCGGGCGCGGCGGTGGACCTGGGCGTAGTCCGTGCGGTGAACCTCCCCTGTGGGGAGGCGGGAGACCACCTCCTTCCGGGGAAAAAGCTCCCCCGCCCGCTCCAGGAAGTCCCAAAGGTTCAGGTCCTCATCCATCATCGTGCTCGGGAACATGCCGCCTCCCTATGGGCTTGGACCCAGCATAGCCCCTCAGCCCACCCGGTAGAAGAGGCCTTTGGCCCAGGCCACCCGCTCTCCCTCCAGGAGGGCTTCTCCCGCAGCGTGGAAGAGCCTTCCTCCTGCGTGGAGCACGTAGCCCCTGGCGTGGAGAACCCCTCCCCGCACGGGCTTGAGGTAGCTCACGGAAAGTTCTGCGGTCACCACCTCTACCCCCAGGCTCCCCACGGCGTTACCCAGGGCGGTGTCCAAAAGGGCAGCCAGAATGCCCCCGTGCACCACCCCTCTTCCCTGGAGGAACTCTTCCCGCACGGGAAGCCTGAGCTCCGCCTCGCCCCCCTCCCGCCGCAGGACCTCCACCTGGAACCACCGGGTAAAGGGGCTCATGGCCCTTGGGGCCGCCTCCGGATCATGGTCACGAACTCCCCCTCCTGCACCACCTCCTCCCTCTGGTTCAGGACCCGCACCCGCTGGACCACGATCCCCCGGTCGGGCTTGGAGGTCTCCCGCTTCTCCACGATCTCCGTCTCCCCGCGGATGGTGTCACCGATGAGGACGGGCTTGAGGAAGCGGTAGTTGCGGATCTCCAGCCAGGCGATGAGGGTGCCGTCCGTGGCCCCGGTACGCTGGCGGAGTCCGGTGAGCATGGCCAGCGCCAGAAGCCCGTGGGCGATGCGCTGGCCGAAGGGGGTGTCCTTGGCGAACTCCGCGTCGGTGTGGATGGGGTTGTAGTCCCCGGAAACCCCGGCGAAGTTCACCACGTCAGCCTCCGTGACCGTGCGCCCTGCCGTGGTGAACCTTTGCCCTACCGCAAAGTCCTCAAAGTACATGGGCATCCTCTCACCTCCTGCCAAACCCTGGGGGAAGCCCCGGAGGGCCCACCAGGGACCTACCCCCGTCCACAAAGAGGGCCTGGCCCGTGAGAAAGCAGCTTTCGTCGGAGAGGAGGAAGAGGGCTGCTTGGGCCACCTCCTCCGGCCTCCCCGCCCGCTTGAGGGGGGAGGCTTCCACCTCCTGCTCCCGGGCCCACGGGCGAAGCCCCGCGGTCATGCGTGTCTCTATAAGGCCGGGTACCAGGGCGTTTACCCGGAGGCCCCTGGGGGCAAGCTCCAGGGCCAGGGTGCGGACCAGGCCCAGGAGGGCGGCCTTGCCTGCGGCGTAGTGGGCCAGGCCAAAGGCTCCCAGGGCGGCCACCGAGCTGGTGAGGACCAGGCTTCCTTCCCTCATCACCTCTCCTGCCCTCCTCGCCACCAGGAAGCTTCCCGTGAGGTTGACCCGCATAACCTGCTCCCAGTCAGCCAAGGATAGGTTCCAGGAGAGGGCGGCGTGGGCGATGCCGGCGAAGTGGGCCACCCCGTGGAGCACCCCGAACTCCTCCAGGGCCTCCCCAAAGGCCCTTTCCACCCCTTCGGGGTCGGCCACGTCCGCGGGGACCGCCAGGGCCTCGGCCTCCAGCCGGGCCACCCCTTCGGCGAGGGCCTCCTCCTCCACGTCCACTGCCACCAGCCTGGCTCCCTCCGAGGCGAAAAGCTCCAGGGCTGCACGGCCGATGCCGTGGGCCGCTCCCGTCACCAGAAGGGTTTTGCCCTCAAGCCTCCCCATGACCGCCAAAGGCCCGTATCCCCGTCAGGTGGGCCCCGATCACCAGCTTCTGGATCTCGCTCGTCCCCTCGTAGAGGGTGAGGATGCGGGCGTCCCGGTAGAGCCGGGCCACCTCGTACTCCTCGAAAAAGCCGTAGCCCCCGTGGATCTGGACCGCCCGGTAGGCCACCCGGTTGGCGGCCTCGGAGGCGAAGAGCTTGGCCATGCTGGCCTCCAGGGTGTACCTTTCCCCTTGGAGCTTTTTGGCCACCGCCTGGTAGGTGAGGAGGCGGCTGGCCTCGAGGTCCAGCTTCATCTCCGCCAGGTGAGCCTGGACCAGCTGGAAAGCGGCGATGGGGCGGCCAAACTGGCGCCTTTCCTGGGCATAACGCAGGGAAAGGCCCAAAGCCCTTTGCATGAGCCCCACCGCTCCCGCCGCCAGGGAGACCCGGCCGGTGTCCAAGGTCGCCAGGGCGACCTTAAAGCCCTCACCCTCCCCTCCCAGGACCCGGTCCCGGGGAACGCGCACCCCCTCCAGGAAGACCATCCCCGTGTCTGCCGCCCTTAACCCCAGTTTGCCCTTCAGGGGCGTGGTCCGTACCCCGTCTTCCCGCTCCACCAAGAAGGCGGTGATGCCCCGGTTCCCCCTTTCGGGATCGGTCTTGGCGAAGACGAGGAAGACCTCGGCTACGTTGGCGTGGGAGATGAAGGTCTTCTGCCCCTCCAGCACGTAGTGATCCCCGTTCCGGTAGGCCCGCGTGCGCAGGCTTCCCGCATCGGAGCCCGCCTCGGGCTCGGTGAGGGCGTAGGCCCCTAGGATCTCCCCCCGGGCCAGGCGGGGGACGTAGCGGCGCTTTTGCCCCTCGGTCCCGAAGGTAAGGAGAGGCGTGAGGACCAGGCTTTGTTGCACGGAGAGGATGGAGCGCAAGGAGGCATAGCCCCCGAGCTCCTCCAAGAGGGCGACGTAGGCCCAGAAGTCCAGCCCCGCCCCGCCCAGCTCCTCCGGGGCAAAGACCCCCAGGAAGCCCAGGTCCCCCATCTTCTGGGCCAGGGGCCAGGGGAAAGCTTCCTTTTCCTCGTGGGCGGCGAGGACTGGGCGGGCTTCTTCCAGGAAGCGCCTCGCCAGCTCGCGGATCTCCTTGTGTTCAGGAATCGCCATCTTCGAGCCCCCTTAGGATCAGGTCGCAGTAGAACCCCGCCACCTCCCCCGCCCGCATGGGGCCTCCGGGGCGGAACCAGCGGATCATCCAGTTGAGCATGGAGAGGATGGCCCGCCCGGTGAGGGCTACATCCACCTTGCGGAAGGCCCCCTGCTCCATCCCCCAGCGCAGGATCCGGCGCAGGTTGTCCTCGTGCCGGTCGCGGAGCGCCACCGTCTGGGCCCGCCGCTCGGGGGAGAGGCTTTTGATGCCCTGCAGCATGGTTACGAAGAAGGGGTAGTTCTCCTCGAAGAAGCGGGCATGGCCCTGCATGAAGGCGAGGAGGGCCCTTTTGGGGTCGGGCTCCTTCAGGGCCCTTTCCCCGGCTTCCACCAGGCCCCGTAGGGCCAGGAGGCTCACCTCGTAGAGGATCTCCTCCTTGCTGCGAAAGTGGTGGTAGAGGGCGGCCTTGGAAAGCCCCAAGGCCTCGGCCAGGTCCTGGACGCTGGTAGCCTCGTAGCCCTTTTCCGTGAAGAGCTTTGCGGCTTCCTCCAGGATGCGGTCTTTCGTGGTGGTCACCATAGCTCACCGACCGGTCGGTAAGTTCACCATACCCTCCCGGGGCCTGGCCGTCAAGCCTCGGGCACACGCCCTATGGACGCCCTGGGCGTGCCTTTTGCCCGCCGCTTTTTCCAGAGCTAGAAAGCCCCTCTCCAAAGCTCCTATTTCACGAGAAAGCTCCATGTTAATCCCCGGCTTCAGAAGATCCGGTGGGGCGTGGGATCCAGGCGTATCTCTAAGAGGAACGGCCCTTGGCCCATGTAGGCGAGGCCTTCCTCGAGGGCCTCCGGGGTGTCCGCCCTCCACCCTTGCACGCCGAAGGCCTGGGCCAAGAGCAGGAAGTCCACCCCGCTTAAGGAGAGGCCCGGCACCCTTTCCCCCTGACCAGGGTAGAGGGCTTCAGCGAACCCCTTCAGGATTCCGTAGCCTGCGTTGTTGAGGACGATAAAGGCCACGTCCAACCCGTGGACCTTGGCGGTGTAAAGGGCTTGCGGCGCAAACAGGAATGCCCCGTCTCCCACCACCGCCGCTACAGCCTCCCCCGCCAGGGCGGCACCCACCGCTGCCGCCGGGGCAAACCCCAGCCCTCCGCTGGCGCTATGCAGGTAACGGCCCTCCTCCACCTTAAGGGCTTTGCGAAAGGGTGGGCTTAGGGATATCGCTTCGTCCACCACGAACCGCCCTGTTAGGGCCTGAGCTAAGCGCTCCACGACATACAAGGGGTTTAAGCCCCTGGGGCCAGAGGGCAGAGGGGCAGGTGGGGAGGGAGGTGAAGGAGGCCTCGAGGGCCAGGGGCGCCCCGAGGGCCTTACCGCTCCCGCCAGCAAGCGCAGCCCTTCGGCCACATCCCCCAGGTAGACCTCATGGGCCTCTGCCCGGGCGGCTTCGGCCGGGTCGTCCGTCAGAAGGACTACATGGCTTCCCTCGGGGATCGGGGGACCCGGGGTGTAGGGATAGAGGAGGAAGCAGGGTGCGCCGACTACCAGGACCAGGTCGTGGGGGGCAAGCTGGTTCCGCAGTTGGGCGGCCACGGGGGGCAAAACCCCGCGGTAGAGGGGGTGGCTTGTGGGAAAGGGATGCCGGGGGCCTATAGGGTCGGAAAAGACCACTGCCGGGAGGGCTTCCACCAGCCGCAGCGCTGCCTTACGGGCTGCGGGAGCTTGGGATCCCCCGCCCAGGATCAGGGCGGGGTTTTCCGCGCGGGAGAGGGCGCTGGCGAGGGCCTCGAGCCCTTGGGGGGCGCCGGGGGGTAGGAGGGTTTTGAGTCGGGGCGGGGCTGCTTCTTCCTCCCAGAGGTCCATGGGGAGCACCGCCACCACGGGTCCCCGCGGGGGGGTCAGGGCCAGGTGGTAGGCCCTCTCCAGGGCTTCCGGCAGGTCTTCGCCCCGGTGCACTTCCCAAACGGCCTTGGAAACGGACCGGGCCATTTCCAAAAGCGGTCCGGAGAGAAGGGGTTCCCGGAAGAGGTGCCGGCGGTCCTGGTGGCCCACGGTGACCAGCAGGGGGGAGCGGTTTTTCAAGGCACTGTACAAGGCTCCAATGGCGTTGCCCAGGCCCGGGGCTGCGTGCAGGTTAACGAAGGCCACCTGCCCGCTAGCCTGAGCGTACCCTTCCGCCATGGCCACCGCCACCCCCTCGTGGAGCGCCAGAACGTACCGGCTGGCCTTTTCCAGTCCGAGGAGGAAAGGCAGCTCGGTGGAGCCGGGGTTGCCGAAGACGAAGGAAATCTCCCTTTCCTGAAGCCACCTGTGGGCGCTCTCCCTGGCCTTCATGGGGCATCACCTCTTGTTCTCACTGCTCCCTCCGAGGGGAGCCTTCTTGCGGGTTGTTGCCCGGCGCCTGGACCAAAGCCAGAGGCTGGCCGCCAGCAAGGCGGGTGCGGCGAGGAGGCTGGTGAGGGTTTCGGGAACCGCAAGGAGGATGCCTCCCACAACGTACAGGGGGCGGGTCCAAAGGGGAAGGGGACCCAGGCCCCAAAGCTGCCCCTCGAGGCCCCCTACCAGGAGCAGAATCCCCAGGGCTGCCAGGGGGATGTGGTACAGGACGGAGACCGCATCCCCGTGAAGGATCAGGGCAGGTTCAAACAGGAAGAAGAAGGGGAGGAAGTAGATGGCGAGCCCTAGCTTAACCGCCTCGAGGCCCGCCGCCATGGGATGGGCTCCGGCCAAGCGGGCGGCCAGGAAAGCGGCCACCGCCACCGGGGGGGTGATGGCGGAAAGCATGGACCAGTAGGCGATGAAGAGGTGAACCGCTAAGGGGACGAACTCGCCCAGGCGCACCAGGGCCGGGGCCAGGGTTACCGCCAGCAGGATGTAGGCCGCCACCATGACCCCGGCCATGCCCAGGAGAAAGGCGATGGCGACCCCCACCAGGAGGACGAGGAAGAGGTTGGCCTGCCCCATTTGCACTAAGGCACCTGTTAGCGCAGGCGCCACGCCGGTACCCACGAGCCCTGCCAGGATGAGGCCCACGGGCAGGATCAGAGCCAGGGTCTGGCTGACGAGGGAGGCGGAGGCCACCAGTCCCCGGTGGAGGTTTGCCCAGGAAAGCTTGCCTTGAAGGAGAAGGAGGGGAAGCAGGGCAGCCAAGGCGTAGAAGGGAGCCAGGCGCTCCAACCTTAGGTAAAGCAGGGCGAACACCAGGAAACCCAGGACCAGGAGGAAGGGGAGCCCTTCTCTCAGGCTCCTTGCCAAAGGAGGAAGCTCCGCGCGGGGAAGCCCTCGGAGGCCATGTTTGGCCGCGTACAGGTCTACGTGGGCGAAAAGGGAAAGGTAGTAGAGGAAGGAGGGGATGACTGCGGCTGCCACCACCTGGCCGTAGGGGATGCCCAAAAGGCTTGCCATCACGAAGGCCACGGCCCCCATCACCGGGGGCATGAGCACGCCCCCCGTGGAGGCGCAGGCCTCCACCCCGGCGGCATAGGCCCGGCCGAAACCGGAACGGATCATGGCGGGGATGGTGAGGCTCCCGGTGCTGGCCACGTTGGAGAGGATGCTGCCGCTTAGGCTGCCGAAGAAGCCGCTGGCCACCACGCTGACCTTGGCCGCCCCGCCCCGGGTCCAACCGAAGAGGGCGGAGGCCACCTTTAGGAAGACCTCCCCTGCGCCCGTGGCCACCAGGAAAGCTGCCAGGATAAGAAAGCCTACCAGGAGTTCCCCCACGGTGCGCATGGGCAGGCCCAGAAGCCCCTGGGTGGAGTAGATGGCGTAGCCCAGAACCTCGGTCCAGGGAAGAGGGGGGCCCCAGAGGAGGCCGGGCATGTAGGGGGCCACCAGGGGGTAAGCCGCCAGCAGGAGGGCCACCAGGCTGAAGCCAAGCCCCCCTACCCGCCGGCCTCCCTCCAGGACGGCCAGAAGGAGGAAAAGGGCCAGGCCCACTTGCCAAGGAGCTTCCGGGTTGGTCCAGGGCCTTAGGACCATGGAGGGGCCGTGCCAGGCCAGCAAGGCTCCTGCCCCTAGGGTGCCCAGGCCCAGAGCGTAGTCATACCCCCGGGGACGGGCCTCACCTCCCTGCCCGGGGAAGAGGAGGAAGGTAAGGGGGAGGAAGAGGGCTACGAGGAGCCAGTAATAGCTGAAGTCCAGAAGCGCTCTGCCGGTGAGGGGGGTGCCGAAGAGGTAATAGAGGACGAGACCCAGGCCCAGAGCGGCGCTGAGAAGCACCCAGGCCTTAGCCCAAGAAGGGAGGTGTGGGAAGCGGCCCTCCATGGCCTAGGGCCGCCAAGCTTCCGAGAAGCGGGGCACGCGGTTTTGCGCAAGGAAGTCGCGCCAGAACCGCTGCCAGGCTTCGCTGGCGGGGTCTGTGGAGACACGACGGGCCCGGGCCAGCTCCACCGCACGTTCGTAGAGGGTGGTGTACTGGTCCACCAGGCGCACTGTTGCCTGTTGCCTACGTTCCATCTCTTGTGTCCAGAGGCCTTTTTCCCTCAGGTAGCGCACCGTGCCTGGATGCAGGGGAACAGCCATGTTCTCCACAACGAAGCGCAGGCTTTCCAGGGTCTGGAAGCGGGCCATGGCGTGCTTCTCCCGGTAGAGGGCGTGGTTCTCATCCAGCCACTTCACCAGGTGGTAGACCAAATCTTCGCTCACGTCCGCCCGGGTGTAGTAGACGCTCGGGATGACGAACATGCGCACGCCCCTCGCGGATTGGACGCCGAGATCGGCGGAGCGCATTAGGGCCAGTAAGGGATATTCCCGCTGCCAGCGTTGGAGGCAAGTGCGGTCTTCTTGGGCTGTGGGTACGGGAAGCCATCGAATCCCCCTGGGATTGCCCTCCACCTCCACATTGACATCCGAGACGGGCGAGGTGAAGGCTATGTCGGCGCTCCCCTCGGCGATGACCCTGGAGTTGGCGCTGTAGTTGGCAACGGGTACCAGACGGACTTGGTCGCGCGTGAGACCTCGGCAAGCAAGTAAGCCGTCTAATATGCGGTGAAAGTAGGAGAAGGGAGGCCAAGCCAACCTTACCCCAGGGCCGATATCTTGCACTCGGCGGTAGGGGGTATCGCCCCGGGTCATGAGGCCCCAAGGGGTGAGGATAGCGGGAAACACCACCCGCAGGGGTCCGGGGCGGTAGCCGGGTTCTCCGTCCATGGTTTCCACCAGCACCGTCAGGGGGGCAGATGTGAACTCTACACGCCGTTCGAAAAGCCAAGAGGTGATTGTAGGTGTGGCCCCAGGCGAAACCCTAGCCTGCACCCCCGTGTTGGCCGTAAACTCCGCAGACCAGGCTATGAGGAGGGAGTAGCCTGCAGTACCTACCTCCGTGGAGCCGAAGAGGATCTGCCTGGGCCAGCGAAAGTCCCCCTGGGCTAGGGTGGGAGGAACCAGAAAGGCTAGGATGCCGATTCCCAACAGCTTCTTCCATCCCATGGTCTGCCTCCTTACCGACCATTCGGTTGGTACATCGCTATTCTAGGGTCTTCGCTCCCCCCTGTCAACTTGGTGCGGATCGGTAGGGTGGCTTTCGTACGCTTGGCGCTTGAGGGCAACGCGAGGGGTGGTTCGAGGAAAGACTCCCACCCCTTCCCGGGCCTGCTACACTGAAGGGCGCGGGGCCTGGGATCCCCCCGGAAGCCCCAGGAGACCTATGCGGGCGCACATCATCACCTTTGGATGCCAGATGAACGAGTACGACTCCCACCTGGTAGCTAGCGAGCTCGTCAGCCTGGGGTGGGAGCTGGTGGAGAGCGTGGAGGAGGCGGACTTCGTCCTGGTGAACACCTGCGCCGTGCGGGGCAAGCCCGTGGAGAAGGTGCGCTCCCTTCTGGGCCAGCTTCGCAAGGAAAAGGAGCGCCGGGGCCTTCTTATCGGCCTCATGGGCTGCCTGGCCCAGTTGGACGAGGGCCAGCAGATGGCCCGCAAGTTCGGGGTGGACGTGCTCTTGGGCCCCGGGGCCCTCACCTCCTTGCCCGAGGCCTTGAAGGGGAACGAGCGCTTCTGGGACTTCACCTTCAAGGAGGACCTCCTGGACTACATCCCCCCGCCCCCTAAAGGGGCCCTATCCGCCCACGTCACCATCATCCGCGGGTGCAACCACCACTGCACCTACTGCATCGTGCCCACCACCCGGGGGCCCGAGGTCTCCCGCCACCCGGACCTGATCCTGAAGGAGATCGAGCAGCTGAGGGCGGCGGGGGTGGTGGAGGTCACCCTCCTGGGCCAGAACGTGAACTCCTACGGCAAGGACCAGCCGGGCTTCCCCAGCTTTGCCGAGCTCCTCCGCCTGGTGGGGCGGATGGGCATCCCCCGGGTGCGCTTCCTCACCAGCCACCCGGTGAACTTCACCGACGACATCCTAGAGGCCATCGCCGAGACCCCCGCCATCACCCGCTACATCCACCTGCCGGTGCAATCGGGCTCCGACCGGGTCCTCCGGCGCATGGCCCGGGAGTACCGCCGGGCGCACTACCTGGAGCGCATCCGGAGGATCTGCGAGGTTTTGCCAGACGCCGTGCTTTCCACGGACATCATCGTGGGCTTCCCCGGGGAAACGGAGGAGGACTTCCAGGAAACCCTCTCCCTGTACGACGAGGTGGGCTACGACCAGGCCTACATGTTCATCTACTCCCCCCGGCCCGGAACCCCCGCCTACCGGCACTTCCAGGACCTGCCCCGGGAGGTGAAGGTGGAAAGGCTAAAGCGCCTCATCGAGAAGCAGAAGGAGTGGAGCTACCGCCGCAACCTGGGGTGGGTGGGGAAGACGGTGGAGGTGCTGGTGCGGGGGGCGGCCAAGGAGGAGGGCTTCGTCCAGGGGCACGACCGGGGGAACCACCCGGTCCTCCTCCCCGCGGCCCAGGCGCCGGTGCCGGGGCTTTACCGGGTGGAGATCCGGCAGGCTACGCCCCACCTCCTCTTCGGGGAGGTGGTGGGGGCGGAGGCCCCCGCCCCCATCCCCCTGCCCGTGGCCTGAGGAGGGGCTGTGCACGCCCACCTTCTTCCCTTGGGCGGGGCCCTGGCCCTCTTCCTCCTCCTCTTCGCCGCCTCCCGCTTCGCCCCCTGGGGGCTCGGCCTGGCCTTCGCCCTCGCCGCCCTCCTCTACCTGGGCCTCCTGCGCTGGCAGGGGGGGCTTTTGCGGCGGGGGCCTTCCCGGGCGGCCCTGGAGCGCCTGGCCATGCGGGAGGCCTGGCGGAGGGGGGGCTTTTTGCGCCCGGAAGACCTGCTCCCCTTTCTCTCCGAGGCTGAGGCCCGGGCCCTTTTGGAGGGCCTGGCGGCCAGGGGGCTATGCCGGAGGGAGGGGGAGGGCTTTCGCTTCTGAGCCCAGCCGGGGATGGTAGGGGAAGCCGAGGTGGTGGTCCTGGGGGCGGGGGTGGTGGGGCTTACCGCCGCTTGGCTCCTTAGGGAAAGGGGTTTCCGGGTGCGGGTGGTGACCGAGGCCCTGGGGGAGGCGAGCCGCCCCCCCGTGGCCCTGGTGAACCCCCTTCGGGGGCGGCGCTTCACCCTGGCCCCCGAGGGGGAGCGGGCTCTGGAGACCGCCCTCCGCTTCTACCCCCGCTTCGCCCCCGTCCACCCCGGGGTCTTCCGCCCGGTCCCAGAGGGGGGGCGGGCCAAGGTGGCGGGGAGGCTGGGGGGGCTCAGGCACCGCTGGGAGGGGGGAGGGGTGCTCCTGGAGGAGGCCTTTTGGCTGGAGCCCAGGCCCCTTTTGGAGCGCCTGGCGGCAGGGCTTCCCCTCCTCAGGGCCAGGGCGGTGGCCTGGGAGCCCCCCTACCTGGTCCTGGAAGGGGGGCGGAGGGTGCGGGGGGCGGCGCTGGTCTACGCGGGGGGCGGGCGGGGGGCCCACCTCCTGGGCCTTTGGGGGCAGCACACCCCCGGCCTCGTCCTCACCCTGCTGGACTACTTCTCCCGGGCCATCAGCTACCGGGTCTACCTGGCGGGGGTGGCCCTGGGCGGGAGCTACCTGCCCCACGAGGAGAGGCCCCACCTGCCCCCGCCCACGGAAGGGGAGGTGGAGTGGCTCCTCGCCGGGGCGGAGGCCTTGGTCGGCTACCGCCCCCGGGTGGCCTCCGCCTGGCGGGGGGTGCGTTTCCGGCTGGACCGCGGGGGGCGGGCGCAGGGGCTTCCCTACCTCTTCCCGGTGGAGGGAGGGTACGCCCTGACGGGCCTCGGTTCCACGGGCTTCCTCTACGCGCCCCTTCTGGCGGAGAGGCTGGCGGAGGCCTTAGGCTAGGGGGTGTACACGGGCGCGGTGATCGCCGGGGGGCTTTCCCGGCGCTTCGGGGAGGACAAGGCCCTCTTCCCCTACCGGGGGAAGCCCCTTCTGGCCTGGGTGCTGGAGAGCCTGGCCGGGGCGGGGGAGCGCTTCGTCGTGGCCAACCGGCCTTATCCGGGCTTCGGCGTGCCCGTCTATCCCGACCTCCTCCCGGGGGGGGATAGCCTTTCCGGCCTGCACGCGGCCCTCTACCACGCCCGCTACCCCTGGGTGGCGGTGGCGGCCACGGACCTGCCCTTCCTGAGCCCGGGGTACTGGGCCTTTCTCCTCGAGCATGCCCTGGCCTCCCCCCACCCGGTGGTGGTGGCCTACAACCCGGAAGGCCACCTGGAGCCCCTCATGGCCTTCTACCACAAGGACTGCCTCCCCCAGGTGGAAAGGCAGCTTCGGGAAGGGGACTTCCTCCTCCGGCGGGTGATGGAGGCCTTGGGGGCCACCTACATCCCGGCGGAGGCGGTGGTGGAGCGGTTTGGGGCCCAGGTTTTCCTGAACGCCAACCGCAAGGAGGAGCTGCCCTAAGCCCCCGCCCCCGGCTGGGGCCGGTCGGCGGGGCCCACGGGCGGGGGGGCTGCCGGGAGGAGGAGGAGCCGCAGGACCTCCCCCACCTCCTCCACGAAGGAGATCTCCAGGTCCTTGAGGATCTCCTCCGGCACCTCCTTGAGCTCGGGCCCGTTCTCCTTGGGGAGGACCACCCGGAGGATCCCCGCCTGGTGGGCGGCAAGGAGCTTCTCCTTCACCCCGCCGATGGGGAGGACCCGGCCCCTCAGGGTGATCTCCCCGGTCATGGCGATGTCCATGCGCACGGGGCGGCCGGTGAGGGCGCTGGCCAGGGCGGTGGCGATGGTGATGCCCGCGGAGGGGCCGTCTTTGGGGGTGGCCCCTTCGGGTACGTGGATGTGGAGGTCGAGGTCCTTGTGGAAGCCCTCGGGCAGGCCCCACTCCTCCCGGTGGGCCCGCAGGTAGGTGAGGGCGGCGTGGGCCGACTCCTTCATCACCTCCCCCAGGTTGCCGGTGAGGTTGATCTTGCCCGTGCCGGGCACAGCCAGGGCTTCGATGGTGAGGAGGGCGCCCCCGTAGGGGGTCCAGGCCAGGCCCTGGGCGGTGCCTACCTGGGGGGCTTTCTCCGCCCGGTCGGGGCGGTACTTGGGCACCCCCAGGTAGGCCTCGAGGTCCTGGGCATCCACCACCCGCACCCCCTCCCAGGGGCTTTCCAGGTAGTCCTTAGCCGCTTTGCGGGCCACCTTGGAGAGCTCCCGGTCCAGGTTGCGCACCCCGGCCTCCCGGGTGTACTCCTGCACGATGCGCTCGATGGCCCGGTCGGTGATCTCCAGCCTTCCCTCCAGCCCCGCCTCCCTCACCTGGAAGGGCCAGCGGAAGTGGCGGGCGATGGCGCGCTTCTCCAGCAGGGTGTAGCCGGGGATCTCGATGACCTCCATCCGGTCCAGGAGGGGCCTGGGGATGGTGGCGAGGGTGTTGGCGGTGGTGATGAAGAAGACCTTGGCGAGGTCGTAGGGCACGTCCAGGTAGTGGTCGGTGAAGGTGTGGTTCTGCTCGGGGTCCAGGACCTCCAGAAGGGCCGAGGCCGGATCCCCCCGCCAGTCGGAGGAGAGCTTGTCGATCTCGTCCAGGAGGAAGACCGGGTTCACCACCCCCACCTGCCGCATCCCCTGGATGATCTTGCCGGGCAGGGCCCCGATGTAGGTGCGGCGGTGGCCCCGTATTTCCGCCTCGTCCCGCACCCCGCCCAGGGAGATGCGGTGGAACCTGCGGTTCATGCTGCGGGCGATGCTCCTTCCCAAGGAGGTCTTGCCCACCCCCGGCGGGCCCACGAAGCAGAGGATGGGGGCGTGGCCCCTGACCTCCTTCCCCTGGGTGAGCTGGCGCACCGCCAGGTACTCCAGGATGCGCTCCTTCACCTCCTTGAGGCCGTAGTGGTCCTCGTCCAGCACCCGCCGGGTGACGGCGATGTCCAGGACCTCGGGGTCGGCCTCGGTCCAGGGGACCTCCAGGAGCCAGTCCAGGTAGGTCCGGCTCACCGTGGCCTCGGGGGAGCCGGGCTGCATGCGCTCCAGGCGCTTGAGTTCCTTGAGGGCCTTCTCCTTGACCCCCTCGGGCAGGCCCTTCTTCTCGATGCGCTCCCGGAGCTCCTCGATCTCGGTGAGGAAGTCCTCCCCGCCCCCGAGCTCCCTTTGGATGGCCTTCATCTGCTCCCGGAGGTAGTACTCCCTTTGGTTCTGGTCCATCTGCTCCTTGACCCGGGCGGCGATCTTCCGGTCCAGGTCGAAGCGCTCCAGGTCGCGCAGGAGGAGGGCCAGCACCTTCTTGAGGCGCTCCTCCACCTCCGGGGTCTCCAGGAGGGACTGCTTCTCCTCCAGGGGCCAGGTGGCGTGGTGGGCGACGAGGTCCGCCAGGACCGCGGGGTCCAGGGTGCTTTTCACCGCCTCCTGCTGGTAGCGGTCCAGGCGCAGGGTCTTGTGGTTCTGCAGGTAGCGCTCGAAGGCCTCCTGCACCTCCCCCACCAGGACCCGGGCGAGGCTCGCGTCCTGCAAGGGGGGCTCGGACAGGACCTCCCCCACGGCCCGGAGGTAGGGGGCGGCCACGTAGCCCTGGAGGCGGGCCCGGTGCCTGGCCTCCACCATCACCTGCAGGGTGCCGTCGGGGAGGCGCATGGCCTGCTTGACCACCGCCAGGGTGCCCACGCCGTAGAGGTCCTCGGGCGCGGGGTCGTCCACCTCGGGGTCCTTCTGGGCCACCAGGAAGAGGTAGCGGTCGGCGTTTAAGGCCTCCTCCACCGCCCGCTTGCTCTTGGGGCGGCCCACGTCCACCCCCGTGGTGGTGTGGGGGAGGATCACGGTGTTCCGCAAGGGGAGGACGGGAAGTTCCAGGCGCAGGGCGTCCTTCATCCGTCCCCATGATAACCCCTTCCCTAGGCCCAAGGGGGGGCGGGGGCACAAAAGCCCTGGCGGACGGAGGTCAGAAGCCCACCACCACCGTGGCCCGGAGGTCTTTTAGGGTGAGGGTCCCCCCCGCGGGCAGCCCCTCCCCCAGCAGGCCCAGCCAGAACCGCCCCTCCCGCACCCCCTGGGTGAGCCCTGCCCCCTCCAGGACCAGGGAGGCGGTGGAGGTGCCAGCGAAGGCCGCTTCCCCCACCCTTGCCCCTGGCTCGGCGGGGCAGGCGTAGCCCCCGGGGAGGGGCTGGCAGCCGGGATCCTCCCCGGGATCCCCGAGGCGCACGTGGAAGGCCAAGGTGGCGTACAGGGGGCTGGCTGGCCTCGAGGGTGCCCGAAAGCCGCACCCCCTTCAGCCCGGGAGGCGGCTGGAAGCCCTCCACGGGGCCCTGGGGGTAGAGGACCGTCCCTCCCGGGAGGGTGGGGGGCAGGGAAAAGGTCTGGTCCGACAGGGGCACGGTGAGGGTCACGGAGCAGGCAGCGAGGAGGGGGGCCAGGAGGGGGAGGAGGAGCCGCTTCACGGGCTCCAGTTTAGCGGCGCAGGCCTTAGGATGGGAGGGATGCACCGCCTCCTCTTCGCCCTGGACCCCGAAACCGCCCACGAGCGCACCCTGGGCCTCCTCGCCTCCTGGTCCGAGCGGGGGCCCCTCCTGGAGGTGCCCGCCCGTTTCCTGCGGGTGGAGGACCCCAGGCTTCGGGTGGAGGCTTTGGGCCTCGCCTTCCCCAACCCCCTGGGCCTGGCGGCGGGGATGGACAAGGACGCGAAGGCCCTAGGGGCCTGGTGGGCCTTGGGCTTTGGCTTCGCCGAGGTGGGGACCCTTACCCCAAAAGCCCAGGAGGGCAACCCCAGGCCCCGGCTTTTTCGGCTGGTGGAGGACCATGCCCTCATCAACCGTATGGGCTTCAACAACGGGGGGGCGGAGGAGGCGGCCAGGAGGCTTAAGCGCTTCCGCGAAAGGGGCCTTGCCTTCCCCGTGGGGGTGAACCTGGGGAAGAACCGGGACACCCCCTTGGAAGGGGCGGCGGAGGATTACCTTAGGGCCCTGCGGGTCCTGGAGCCTTACGGGGACTATTTCGTCCTCAACGTGAGCTCCCCCAACACCCCGGGGCTTCGCACCCTGCAGGAGGGCCCCTTTTTGGACGAGCTCCTCCACCGCTTGCGCCCGGCCACGAGGAAGCCCCTCCTCCTCAAGCTGGCCCCGGACCTCACCCCGGAGGCTTTGGACCAGGTGGTGGCGCTGGCGCAAAAACACCGCCTGGAGGGCCTGGTGGCGGTGAACACCACCACGGGCCGGGAGGGGCTCCAAAGCCCCCTGGCCCGGGAGGCCGGGGGGCTTTCGGGAAGGCCCCTCAAGGGGCGGGCCCTGGAGGTCTTGCGCCACCTCGCGGGGGCGGAGGGCCTCACCCTGGTGAGCGTGGGGGGGGTGGAGGACGCCCGGGACGTGTGGGAGCGGCTGAGGCTCGGGGCACGCCTGGTGCAGGTCTACACCGGCTTCGTCTACGGGGGGCCCCTCTTCCCCCACCGGGTGCTGAGGGATCTCCTCCGCCTCATGGAGGCCGAGGGGGTGGAGAACCTCCAGGAGCTTTGGCCTACACCGTGAGCCGGCAGCCGCAGAGGAGTTCCAGCTCCACGGGGGAGACATGCCGCCAGGCCCCGTCCTGGCGGAGGTGGAGGACGAGGAGGGTGTGGGGGTCGAAGACCACCACGTCCTTCACCCCTTGGGCCAGGTAAAAGCGGGGGGCGATCTCCAGGTCCTTGGCCTCATAACCCCGGCTCACCACCTCCACCACCGCCTCGGGGAGGAGGGTGATGGCCTCGTCCAGCTCCTCGGGTTCCCGGCAGAAGAGGGCGATGTCGGGGCGCTTGTAGGAGCCGTCGGGGAAGCGGACGTAGACGTCGGCCACGTGGACGCAGGGGCAGGAGCCCTCCTTGGGGCGGATGCTTCCCCGGATGCGGTCGATGGCCTTCTGGTGGCGGTAGGTGGGGGCCGCTTCCCAAAGGGGAAGCCCCCCCACCCATTCCAGGCGCAGGCCGAGTGCGTCCGCCTCGAGGAGCTTCCGCAGCACGCCCCTATTCTAGCGCCTCGTGGACGATGCGCCCCTCCACCAGGGTGAGGACGGGCCACCCCCCCAGGGTCCACCCCGCCCAGGGGGAGAACTTGGCCTTGGAGGTGAAGTTCCTGGGGTCCACGGGGCGCTCCTTGGGGTCTAGGAGGACCAGGCTGGCCTCGGCTCCTTCCTCCAGATGGATGGGCTTTAGGCCCAGGATGTTTCGGGGACCGTCGGTGAAGAGTTCCACCAGGCGCTTTAGGGGAAAGCCCCGCTTCCGGTGAAGTTCGGTGTAGAGGAGGGGGAAGGCCACCTCGAGGCTCGGTATCCCAAAGGGTGCCCGCAAGAGGTCCAGCTCCTTCTCCGCCTGGGTGTGGGGGGCGTGGTCGGTGGCGATGGCGTCCAGGGTGCCGTCCAGAAGGCCCTCCAGGAGGGCTTCCACGTCCTCCCCGGTGCGGAGGGGCGGGGCTACCTTGAAGAGGGGGTCGAAGCCCCTTAGGGCCTCCTCGGTGAGGGTCAGGTGGTGAGGGGTAGCCTCGGCGGTGACGGGAAGCCCCGCCCGCTTGGCCTCCCGCACCAGCTCTAGGGCCCGCCCTGTGGAGAGGTGTTGGATGTGGAGGTGGGGTTTCTTTTGGCTCCGGCGCACGGCGTAGCGCAGCACCTCGAGGTCCCGGGCGATGCGGGCCGCCTCCGCCTCCGGGGGGTTTCCGGGGAGGCCCAGGAGGTCGGCCAGGGGCCCGTCGTTCATCACCCCGCCCCGGCGCAAGGAGGCGTCCTCCGCGTGCACCGCCACCGGCAGGCCAAAGGCTGCGGCCTGCAGAAGCCCCGCCGCCAGCACCCCCGCGTCCTCGTTGGTGCGCCCGTCGTCGGTGAGGAGGGAAGCGCCGGCCTCCTTAAGGAGCCCGGCTTCCGTGAGGGTCTTCCCCTCCTGCCCCTGGGTGAGGGCGGCGGCGGGGTGGAGGCGGGCGAGGCCCAGGGCCTCGGCCTTTTCCCGCAGGGCCCGGACCGCCTCGGGGGTGTCCACGGGGGGGGTGGTGTTGGGCATGGAGACCAGGTCCGTGTACCCCCCCCGCGCCGCGGCCAGAAGCCCGCTATAGAGGTCTTCCTTCACCTCCTGCCCCGGCTCCCGCAGATGGGCGTGCAGGTCCAAGAAGCCCGGGGCCAGGAAGCGCCCCTTCCCCTCGATGACCCTCTGGGCCTCCCCGCCCTCCAGGGAGAGGATCCGCCCTTCCCCCAGGAGGACGTCCGCGGGGCCTCTTTCTCCTAGGGCGTCCACCAGCGTGACGTTTCGGATGAGGACGTCTCCCTTCACCTTTCCCTCCCCACCAGAAGGTGGTAGAGCACGGCCATGCGCACCGCCACCCCGTTGTGCACCTGGCGGTTCACCAGGCTCCTGGCCGAGTCCGCCAGGGTCCCTTCCAGCTCCACGTCCCGGTTCATGGGGCCGGGGTGGAGGAGGGGGGCCCCCGGCTTGGCCTTTTTGAGCCGCGCTTCCGTTACCTGGTAGTGGGCGATGTAGTCCTGAAGGTGGATGAGCCCCGCCTCCATGCGCTCCTTCTGGAGCCTCAGGACCATCACCGCGTCCGCCTCCGCCAGGGCCTCCTCCAGGCGGGAGGTGAGCCGGGCCCCGGGAAGGCCTTGCGGGAGGAGGGTGGGGGGGCCTGCCCCCCAGACCTCGGCCCCCAGGAGGGGGAGGAGCTCCACGTTGGAGCGGGCCACCCGGGAGTGGAGGAGGTCCCCCACGATGGCGATCTTCTTCCCCTCCAGGCTCCCCAGGGCCTCCAGGAGGGTGTAGGCGTCCAGGAGGGCCTGGGTGGGGTGGGCCCGGCGCCCATCCCCCCCGTTCACCACCACCCCCTTCACCCAGCGGGCCGCCTGGTGGGGCACCCCGGCGGCGTCGGCCCGGATCACGTAGGCGTCCACCCCCATGGCCTCGAGGGTGAGCAGGGTGTCCTTGTAGCTTTCCCCCTTCTGCAGGCTGCTGGTCTGGGCGGCGAAGGAGACCACGTCCGCGGACATGCGCCTGGCCGCCAGCTCAAAGGAGAGGCGGGTGCGGGTGGAGGGCTCGAAGAAGACCGTGGCCACGGTGAAGCCCTGAAGCGCAGGCACCTTCTTCACCGGGCGCTCCAGGACCTCGGCCATCACGCGGGCGGTGTCCAGGAGGCTTTCCACCTCGGTCCTGGCCCAGCCCCTGAAGTCCAGGAGGTGCCTCATAGGGCCTCCCGTTCCCAAAGCTCCACCCGGTCCTCCCCGTCCACCTCCTGGAGCTTCACCTTCACCACCTCGCTCCTGGCGGTGGGGACGTTTTTGCCCACGAAGTCCGCCCGGATGGGGAGTTCCCGGTGCCCCCGGTCGATGAGGACCGCGAGGTAGATGCGCCGGGGACGGCCCAGGTCCATGAGGGCGTCCAGGGCGGCCCGGGCGGTGCGGCCCGTGTAGAGCACGTCGTCCACCAGGACCACCGCCTTGTCCGTGATCTCAAAGGGGATCCGGGTCTGGCGCACCTGAGGCCTCAGGCCGATCTCGGAAAGGTCGTCCCGGTAGAGGGTGATGTCCAGGAGGCCTACGGGCACCTCCTTACCCTCGAACTCCCGGATGTAGCGGGCGAGGCGCTCCGCCAGGGGGATGCCCCGGGTGTGGATGCCCACCAGGGCCAGGCCCTCCACCCCCTTGCCCGCCTCCACGATCTCGTGGGCGATGCGGTGGAGGGCCCGCCGCATCTCCTCGGCGTTTAGGAGTTCCGCCTTAAAGCGCACCGGGCACCCCCAAGAGGAAGCGGAGGCCGAAGCCCCCGCTTGGCTTTTTCCTAAGGCCGTTTTTACGCTTCATCTTTCCCCCTTTCCGGCCTCGCGGGACCGGTTTAAAGGCCAACCTTACCTTACCTCCTGTTCCCAGGAGGCGCAAGGGGCTGTAATTGGCCACCACATTT
>NZ_SIJL01000019.1 GCF_004307015.1 Thermus thermamylovorans | reverse complement strand
ACACATAACTCTTGACACGACCTGCCTTTGGGTGTCCCGTTGGAGGAGGCGCGCATATACACCCTTTCTGTAACCCCTGAGCTTTCCATGAATGGAGATATGCCTCGGATGGTTTTTCGGGTGGAAGCTCTGCAAGAGGAGGGGGACCTGACCCAAGCCCGCGAGGTGCGCCTTCCAAAGCGCACCATACCCAAGCGGGACGTCCGCGCCCTTCTTCTAGAACTCCTCCGCAAGGGGGAGATGCCCTCCATCGTTCTAGTGGTGGGGGAGACCGCCATTGTGGACAAGGACGTGGAAGCCCTCCTTCAAGGGGCCCGGGGGCGCTACCGCATGGACCAAAAGCGGGTGAACCTCCTGGACCCTTGGGGGGTGGCCAAAGTCCTGAAGGATCTCGGCCAGAGCGAATACCACCTGGTGGCTCTGGTGCGGGGCGGTGGGGAGGGCCTGGAGGCCCTGGACAGCCCAGAGGTCTGGGAAGCGGTGGCCACCTGCCCAAAACCCGTGGTGGTGGCCTTGGGCCACGCGGCCAACACCCTTTGGGTGGAGACCCTGGCCGATGAAGCCTTCCCTACGCCTTCCGCTTTTGGGAGCTTCTTGGGCGAGGTGGTGAAGATGGTAGAACGGGAGATGCGGGAGGCTAAGGAAAAGGCCACCCTGGCTGACTTGCTCCACAAGGCCCAAGACGAGAACAGAGCTCTTAGGCAAGAGGCAGACCGCCTCAAGGAGCAGCTGAGAAAGCTGGAAGGCGAGCCCGGAGTCCTATTCCAGGAGGTGGCCCGTTTGCGGCAGGCTCTCGGAGTGTGGCGTGCGGTCGCCCTAGGGGCTCTCCTCTTGACAGCTTTACTGCTGCTGAGTAGACTCCTTTGACATAAGGAGAACAAAAACTATGCAGGATACCTCTATTTCCACCGCACAGGAGGCCGGTGGCGAGATCTCGTTCAGGGATCGGGTGTTTCAGGAGGTTTTGCACTTATTGGGCCAAGGGGAGATGTCCAAGGTGGATTTCAAGCGAGAACCCACCGACATCGCCAAATTGGCCAAGGAGATTGCAGCGATCGCCAACACCGACGACCCCCAGGCCACTTACTACCAGGATTCGGACCTTCGCGACTTTGGTTTTGTCATCGTCGGGGCGGTGAACGGGGATATCACAGGCTACGACGACTGGAGAGAACACAACTGCCCACCAGAAGAGGAGGAAAAGGTCAAGGATTGCCTTATTCAGAGGCTCCAAAACTACATCTACCCCCTGCCTAACCTAGGTTTGTACCGCTTTGAACGCGAAGGCAAACCCTTCTGGGTTATTCTCATTTACCCTAGCTACGAACAGCCTCATGTAATGCTTAAAGACGGTCCTGATGTGCAAAAACACGCTGTTTATGTTCGTAAAGTCTCTACAAGCCAGCTCGCGGGGGCAGAAGACTACGCCAGATTTTTGCGCAAGGCCGTCAGAGGAGCGGTGGAGCCCCTGGAAAGTAAGCTTGCGGACCTTAAGAGGCGCCTCGAGGCCCTCGAGGGGTCCTGGAGCATTCTCCAAAAGCTTTTGATGCAGAAGGGACTAGAGAGCCTCTTTGCGGGCGAAGCCCCTTCTTCTGCGGAAATCCAGGGTGGTCTGTCCCATTTGGCGTTAAGTCCAGGAGGTTCCTTGGAGGAAGTCGCCCGGTCCATGCGTTTGTTCAAGATGGATCCCGTAGAAGAAGCCCTATTCCGTGAGGTGGCCCGTTTGCGGGAAGGGCTAACCAATCTGCCCTGGCATCTCTCTGGGGATCCAGGCGAATGGTGGCAGGTTCTCAAGCAGGTGGAAGAGCTGACCCAACCCCTTCTCCGGGGCCTTGGGGAGCTCATCGTTGCGGACCGCGAGGACAAGTACGCTCTCCTGGTGCAGCGGGCTTTGGAGAGCTTGGGTCGGGCTGCTATACCGCCTTACTTTGTTACCTCGTGGAGTTCTTCTGCTGAAGCCTTACGACTCTATCCCCTGCTCCTTTCGGTGCACCACTTGGGGATGCTGGCCCACTTCCATCGGAGGGCAGCGTACTTGAAGCTGATCTTGGATCTCGCTTTCCAGACAAGGGTGGAGCAGAATCCTAGGAATGTCCTGCCCTGGTTGAGAGATTACTTTTACACGCACACCTACGCATTCTTCGAGGCAAAATACGCAAGCTGGTGCGATCCCTTGGGGTGGCACCTCTATAACTTGCTCTTCGTGGATCCTGCCCTTACGTGGATTCACCTGCCTCCAGCGGTCAGAGAAGAGGCTGCACAGTACGCTTCTCCCTCCAGCCCGAGCGGTGCCTTGGCGATCTACATGGAAGGTGAGTTTGTCCTGGGCTTGCTTGCCCTGAAACCTCAGTTGGGAGCCCAAAGGGTACGTCCCCTCTACGGTCTTTACGCCTATGTTTTGCCCCTAGAGCGGATTAAATCCATAGAGTCCCTGCTGGCCAGACCCCCCGAGCACCTCTGCCAAATTCTCGATCTTTCTGGAAAGACCTTTGAGCCTTACTTGCGCGCATTGGCCGAAAACCTGGGTGGGTCTGCAAAGTGCTTTTCTGGGGCGAGTTATTTTAAAGGCCTTGCGGATCAGGCGGCCTCGGGCACTTTAGGGTCTTGTCCTCCTACCCCTCCCACCCCCTGAGCATCAAGCTCCGCATCCCCGTCCAGTAGGCCACCTTCTCCCTGGGGTAGCCTGCCTTCAGGTAGTTGCGTATGGCCCGCCACCTCAGGCGGTGGGCCAGGTCCGTGCGCCGCCCCTCCCGGGGCCCGTACCCGGCGAAGAGGGTGAACTCCTTCATGAGCCACTTGGCCCCCTCCAGGTCCAGGGGCCGCCCCTTGGCCTTGCGGGCGCTCGGGTTCAGGAGGAGGTTGGGGTAGGGGAGGGGCTGGTGGCTGGCCAGGTAGTCCCGCAAGGGGAGCCACCCCTCCAGCACCTCCTGGGCCAGGGGGGTGAGGGGCACCTCCCTTAGCCTTTCCCCCCGCACCAACAACGTCTTCCCCTGGAGATCATTCCTCCACAGGCCCACCGCCTCCTTCAGGGTGAGGCCCACCTCCCCCAAGAGGACCAGGAGGACCTTCAGGAGGGGCCGCCAGTGGGCGGGGGTGTACTCCTCCACCCGCCGCCAGAGGGCCTGCCACTCCTCCTCGGAGAGGGGAGAGGGCTCGTGGACCAGGGGCCCCAGCCTCGGGGGATACTCCACGTGGGGGGGCAGGGGATGCCCCGCCCAGTCCAGGAAGGGCCAGAGGTGGCGAAGCGCCCGCCGGGCCCGCTCCACGGTGAGCCAGGCGAGAGGCCCCCGGGGCCCGCCGGGGAAGCCCCGGTCCTTGGCCTCCAGGAGGAAGGCCCGGAGGTCCCCCGCCTCCAGATGGGGCCACCGCCGCCCCTGGAGGGCCAGCCAGCGGACGAAGCGGCCCACCTCCTCGGGGACCAGGCGGTCGGGCTTCTTGCGGTGGCGGACCAGGTAGGCCCAGACCGCCTCCTCCAGGGCCCGGTCGTCCCAGCGCTCCAGGGCCTCGCCCACGATCCTCTTCCTTTCCTCCGGGTAGTCCCAGGGTTCCAGGGGGAGGCCCAAACCTTCCGGCATCTTCCCCTCCATCTTACTCCCAACCCCCCTCCCGCACCAGGGGGTACGGGGCCGCACCTCCTCGCTGCGCTTCCTTCTTCCCTCCTTCTCCCCGCCCCCTTTCCCNCGGGGCCGCACCTCCTCGCTGCGCTTCCTTCTTCCCTCCTTCTCCCCGCCCCCTTTCCCCTCCCCACGCCACTCCCCACGCCACTCCCCACGCCACTCCTCGCACCTTGAAGGGGAAAAAGGGCCCTTTCCCCGTGCGTGGTGGTGGGGTGGTGGGTTGGGGGAGTTGCCCAAAAAAGTAAAGGAGGAAAAAAGAGTATCCTCAGCGCACCACCAGGACCAGGCCCCGGGCCGGGGCCACGGCCTCCGCCTCCCCCCGGGGCTCCTCCGGGTCCAGGGCCCCGTCCCCGTCCCGGTCCAGGAAGGCGAGGAGGCGGTAGGTTCCGGGGGAGAGGCCCTCGAGGCGGAAGGGCCCCCCTTCCGGGGGCAGGGCGAGGCTCCGGCAAGCGCCCCCCTCGGAGCAGGCGGAGAGCACCACCCGGGCGGGAAGGGCCTCCACCTGGACCTCCGCCGTGGCCCAGGCCCCACCCCCTTCCAGGCGCACCCGGTAGGTCCCGGGGGCCGTCCCCGTGGGCGCCCGCACCCGGAGGTAGGCCGTGCCCTGGGCGGGGTTCGGGGCGAGGTAGGCGGCAAGCCCCCCTTCCGCCGCCACCCGCACGGGGACCGGGTAGGGGCTTAGGACCTCCACGGGAAGGCTCCCCTCCTCCCCGGGCCTCAGGGCCAGGCGGCCCTCCACCCGCAAGGCCACCCCGCCCCCTTCCAGGGCCTTCAGGGCGGCGAAGGCGTCTAGAAGCCTCCCCTCCGGGGTGGACCTGCTCCCCGCGAGGAGGGCCCCCTCCAGGGCCTCAGGGGAGGCCGCCCCCCGGGAGCGAAGGAGGGCCAGGGCCGCCGAGACGTGGGGGGCCGCCTGGCTCGTCCCCTTGAGGAGGCGGTGTCCCCCCAGGGTGGGGCCCAGGACCCCGGAAGCCCCGTCCCCCCCGGGGGCGAGGAGGGGGGCGGAGCGGTTGGAGTAGGAGGCGAGCCTCCCGTCGGACCCCACCGCCCCCACGGTGAGGACCCCCCGGCAGTTCCCGGGGAAGTAGTCCCGGAAGTCCCGCCCGTAGTTCCCCGCCGCCGCCACCACCAGGACGCCCCGGGCCCTCACCTCGTCCAGGGCCTCCTGCAAAGCGGGGGAGCAGGGGCCTTCCCCGCTTAAGGAGAGGTTCACCACCTGGGCCGGGTGGGGGTTTGGGGGAAGCCCCGGCACGGGGATCCCCGCCGCCCACCGGAGGGCGAGGATCAGGTCGCTCTCCCGCCCCGTCCCCTCGGGGGTGAGGAGGCGGATGGGGAGGATGTGGGCCTGGGAGGCCCCCGCCATCCCCACCCCGTTCCAGGCCGCCGCCAGGACCCCGGAGACGTGGCTCCCGTGGAAGGTCTGGAGGGGGCTTCCCGTGCTGGGCTCCGTGGGGTCGGTGTCCCCGTCCACGAGGTCCAGCCCCGGAAGGAGGACGCCCTCGAGGTCGGGGTGGCCGGGGAGGACCCCGGTGTCCACCACCGCCACCACCACCCCCTCCCCCGTGGCCTCGGCCCAGGCCTCGGGGAAGCGGGCCAGGGGGAGGTTCCACTCCTCGGGGAAGAGGGGCTCGGCCTCGCCCCCCTGGGCCCGCACGGGGCGGTCGGGGAGGCCTTCCGTCCTTGAGGCCAGAGGCTGAAGCCCCTCCGCCCGGTACCAGCCCCCGCCCAGGGGCCTCCCGGAGCACCCCGTGGGGCAGTAGCGGAGGACGCCCGCCGCCTGGGGCGCGGCTTCCGCCTCCCCCACGTAGACCGCGCCCTCGAGGTAGAGATCCTGGGAGGAAGCGCTCTCCACCACCAGGCGGAAGGGGGCCTCCCGCCGCATCCCCCCGCCCTCGGCCACCACCCGGGCCTCCCAGGTCCCGACCTCCCGGGCGGGGATGGCGAGGGAGAGCTCCCTCTTACCCTCCACCTCCAGGGGAGGAGGGGTCATCCCTGGGGGAAGGCCCTCCACGAAGAGGCGGGCCCTGAGCCCCCTGGCCTCCACCCGCGCCGGGAGGGTGGCCGTCTCCCCCTCCCGAGCCCGCACCTTCTCCTGGCCCAGGGAGAGCCGGAGGAGGGGGGCCTCGAGGGCGCACCCCGTCAAAAGGAGCAGGCTAAAAAGGAGGCTCCAGGTCCTCCTCATCCAGGCCCACCTCCGCTACCCGCCGGGCGAAGGCCGCCTCGAGGGCCTCGTAGGCCTCCTCCAGGCTGGGGAAGTCCCCGAGGTCCTCCCGCTCCCCTCCGGGGCCCTCCCACCAGGCCCGGCACCGCCCCGTGGGCCACTCCTGGACCCACCCGTCCCCCATGGGCGTCTCGTAGACCCGCCGCTTCTGGCTTCCGTCAAACCGGAGAACCCGCATTTACTTCCCCCAAGCCACAGCGAAGTACCCCCGGAGAACCGCCACCACCTCCGGGCTTTCCACCACCACGAAGGCCGCCCCCTTGGGGGCCACGAAGAACCGTCCGTCCGCCAGGAGGAACCACCCGGCCATGGGCGTCCCCCCGAGGCGCACCACCTTCGCCCCCCGGGCCCAGGGAGGAGGCGCCTCCCGCCCCAGGACCAGGGTGAGGCGCTTCTCCTTCAGGGCCTCCCCCAGGGAGGCCGGGGGAAGCCCCACGGCCACCACCTCCTGGGTCCGGTTCGCCAGGAACCAGTAGAGCTCCCGCTCGGAGAGCTCCCGCACCTGGGGTAAGCCCTGGGCCAGGGCGGGGAGGAGGAGGGCGAGGGCGAAGAGAAGGGCCCTAGGGGATCCAGTACCCCTCATCGTCCTCGCGCTCCATGAGGAGGTCCAGCACTTCCCAGGGAACGAAGACGCCCTCTTCATCTTCCTCCTCCTCAAAGTCCTCCGCCTCCCGGTCCAGGCACTCCAGGCAGGCCGTCTCCAGCTCCCGGCCATCGGGGAGGCGGATCGTGATGCGCCCCGTTCCGCCGCACATGGGGCACGCCATCACGCCACCTCCGGCAACGGCACCCGGAACTCCGGGGCCCAGAAAAGCGCCTCCTCCCCCTCGGCGAGGAGAAAGGCCGCCTCAATCCCCCGCTGGTAGAGCCGCCACCCGAGCTCGGGATGGCGCACCAGGTAGTATTGCCCGGTACCGTCCACCTTCACCACGCTAGCCTCCTCCACGATCCGCCAGAACTCCGCGAGATCCGTCCGCATACGCCTTCTCCCGTGGGGCGAAGCCCCCAAGTCACTTCACCTCCTCCTGCCTCCTCGAGGCGCTCACCACGTAGCTCGTGGCTAGGCGCATCACCAGGGCCACTTTGTTGGAGACGGGGCCGTCCGGGGTGAGCCAGAGCCAGCGGTCCGGGGTGCTGTATCCGGGGGCGAAGAGGTAGCCCTTTCCCCCGGCCCAAAGGATGGGCAGACCCAGGATGACCCCGGAGAGCTCCGGGGCATCCCGCTCACCCCCCACGGCCACCACCTTGAGGAGGCCTTCCTTCACCGCCTCCTTCAGCTCCGCCTCCAGCTTTCTCGCCGTCTTCCCGTCCGTGACGATGTACGCTTTAGGAATCCGTATCCCTCCCGGCGGGCAGGTGTAGATGGGCACCCCCCCGTAGGAGATGTTCTGGCACCCCCCTCCGTGCAGGATGAGCCCGAGGTAGCGGGCCAAAGCCTCCACCCCGGCCCCCGAACCCACCACCATCACCTCCTGGCCCCGGGAAAGAGCGCCCTGAATCTCCCCCCAGGAGGCGGGGTAGAGCATGTCGTCCGGGAGGCCGCACATCTTGAGGGTGGTGCACAGGACGCACTTCGTCACCCGGTACACCCCCCGAAGGACCAGGGAGGGCTGGGAGAAGTCCAGCCGGGTGAGGCTACTGGGGTCGCACGAGAGCACCTGGCTGACCTTGTTCAGGTTGTTGCTGATCCCGCCCCAGTCCAGGTTGGAGAGCCAGTCAAACTGGGCGAGGGCGGGAACCAGAGCCACCGCAAAAAGAGCCATCCACCGCTTCACGCCTCACCTCCCGAGGAGGGGCCGATAGAGCGCCCTCAGGTCCAGGGCGTAGGCCGAAAGGTCCGAGACCAGGGTGTAGGGGGCTCCCCGCACCCCCGGCACCTCGTACCCCTCGGGCACGGAGACCCAGCGCCAATGCGTCCGCTCCAGGGCGAAGGGAAGCACATAGGGGGGCACCCCCAGGGGTTGCGCCGGGCCTTCCAGGGGAAGCGAGGGGTAGGCGATGACGCAAGGGGGGCAGTATTCCACCCGGATGTCGATGGTGAGGGGCACGTGCCAGTAGACCACCAGGCGGAAGAGCTGGCTCCAGGCCCACCCCATCCAGTTCCCCAGGTTCACCTGGGAGAGGTCCACATTGCGGATGTCGGGGACCGTGGTCACCTCCAGGAAGCTCGTGCCCTGGAAGAAGGTGGCGTAGCCAAAGGCCTCGTAGACGGGGAGGGAGGAAGGGGGGAGCCACCGCTTGGCCTCCTCAAACTTCCAGAGGCCCGGGGCTTCCTTCGCCTTCAGGGGCTCATCCTGGGGCTTCCCCCCGGTGAGCTTTTCCACCTCCCCCTTGGCCTTCACCACCTCGTCCAGGGTCATGAGGGCCGTGGCCGCGCACGAGACCACCCGGTCCAGGTCCCCCGCGCACCCCTTGAGGGCGGGGATCGCCCCGGTGAGGGCCCTCAAGGGGGCGTTCACCAGGTTCTCCAGGTTCCCCTTCAGGGTGTCCACCCCTGGAAGGCCCAGGAAGGCCCGGGAGTCAAAGAGGGTCTTGGCCGAGCGGTAGAAGTGCACGTAGAGGTACGCCTTCTCCACCTCCGTCCCCGCCCGGTCGATGAGCCCCTTGTAGGTGTTCCAGATGGCCTGCACCTGGTCCCAGAGGGCGGTGAGGTCCGTGGGGAAGAGCTGGGTGTAGACCGGGGCCACCACGCTCCCCGCCCCAAGGAGGTGGCCCTGCCAGGGCACGGGGAGGTAGGCCTTGGGGCTCCCCAGGCTCCGGAAGTCCCTGGGGAGGAGGGAGAGGAGGTCCTGGGGGGTGGAAGGCCTCGGGGTGAGGAGGATCTGGGAGACCTCCTTCAGGTAATCGGCGTAGTAGTCCGTGAGGGCCTTCTGCATCGCCCGCTCCACCCGGGCGTTCGCCTCCGCCTCGTTGAACCAGAAGGGCCGGGAGGGATAGCCCGGGGTGCGGAAGACCTCGTACCCCTGGACCAGGACCTTGAACCCCGGGATATACATGAGGGGCAGGATCTGCATCCCGAGGCCGTCGCAGAACTCCTTCGGGTCCACCTGGGGCACGGGGAGGTACTTGTCCAGCTTGTGGAGCCCCGCCGAGGCCCACTTCCCCAGGTCCAGGGGGGTGGAGCGGGTGGCGGCCTGAAGGAAGGCCGTGTCCACCCCCTCGGAGGGCACCATGAGCTTGAACTCGGGGAGAGGAGGATTTAGCTCCGGCCCCTTCACCCCGGCGAGGCAGTAGGCGAACCAGAAGGCGGGGTTGTTGAGCTCGGTGATGACCCTCCAGTAGTAGCGCTCCTCAAAGCGTTGCCACGCCTTCCTCAGGTCCCGCGCCACCTCCCGGGTGGCCTCGAGGCTGGAGAGGGGGAGGTAGAACTCGTGGCTCTGGGCCTCGGCCCAGGGAAGCCTCCCGGAGCAGTCCTGACCCTGGGTGGGGTCGCACCTTCCCTTCTGGTAGTCCCGGAAGCGGTCCTTCCTCAACACCTCCAGGTAGGGCCACTTCCCCTTCAGGACCTGCTCCAAGCGGTAGTCCGGGGCGGAGAGCAGGTACTTGGTCCAGTCCTCGTAGGTAGGCCCCTGGGCCAGGGCCAGGGAGAAGAGGAAGAGCGCCCAAACCCACCGCATCTCACAACCCCCTTTCCGCGCACCAGTCCCTGAGGGGCTTGAACCACACCTTGGCCTCCTCCCGCCCCGTCCCGGCGAGGGGGTTCCCCTGGGGCGAGATGGAGCGGGTGATGTAGCTCACGTAGGGGTCGCCCTCGGCCACCTCCAGGTCCTTCCCCGTGGGGAGGAGGTAGCCCTCGAGGCCGGGGACCCGGTACCGCTTCCCCTCCGCCGTCACGTATCCCCCGGGCTCCACGGGGCGGTCGTTGTCGCTGGCGTAGTACCAGGTCTCCTGCCACCCCTTGAGGGACACATAGACGCTGTACCCCTTGACCTCGTACTGGGGCACCAGGGGGTAGACGGTCCCCGTCACGTGGCGGTAGCGCCACCAAGCGCCGATGGCCCCGCTTCCCCGGTATCGCCCCTGGTCGTCCTTGTATTTGCAGGCGTAGATGTTCGTAAGCTCCACCCGCTTCGTCCAGGAGCAGTCGTAGGCGGTGAAGTATTCGTACTTACCCTTCACCCACACGCCAAACCGGAGCCCGTTGATCTCGTTGGCCCAAACCCCGGTGTCAAAGGAAGCTCCCGCGTTCTGGTCCAGTTCGTACCCCACGAGCTCCTTGTTCGCCACCACCTGGGCCGTCCCCCTATCTCGCCCGGCGGTGTCCCGCACGGTGTAGGGACTGGACCCGTCGGGGAAGCCGTCCAGGTAGAAGGACTCCTCCCCCCGGCCCGCGTCCCGGGAGAAGACCCCGTCCCAGGAGGCCTCCTGGTCAAGGGTGAAGGAGAGGTTGGCCCAGGACGAAAGGGTCCACTCCTTGAACTCCACCCGGGCCTTCAGGTTCGCCTGAGAGATGTACCCCCACACCAGAGCCCGGGCCTCGGGAAGCCCCTCCTGAGTGGGAGAGAGGGGCGTGGTGAAGGAGAGGTAGTCCGTCTCCTGCCAGTCCGGGCGGTCCACCAGGTAGCGCCCCGCCATCACCGCCCCCTTCTGGGTGTCCCCGGAGGGCGGGTAGATGACGGCGAAGGACTGCTCCTTGGCGAGGCTTTCCCGGGGCATCACGTGGAAGCGGGAGTCGTTCCGGTAGAGGGAGCAGTAGCTCCTCGCCGTCCCCTCCGGGACCACGAAGCGCTCCCGCCCTCCGTTTCGCGCCCGGAACTCCTGGGCCAGGGTCTGGGTCCACACGGAGACCTCGGGGACGAAGAACCAGAGGGTGCTCCCCCGGGGCTGGCGGGCGTAGAAGCTTCTCAGGTCGGCCATGGAGGAGAGGATGCTCTTTTTCACCACGTCCCGGTCCGCCGGGGAGATCCCCGAGAGGATGGACCCCTGGACCGAAGGGGGCCGGTAGGACTCCATCCCGGGATAGCGGTACCGCTCCCTGGCGCTTCCCCCGGGAGGCCTCACGGAAAGCCACCCCCCCGCCTCCAGGGGCACCGGGTTGTCCGGGGAGGGCATCCAGGTCTTGGCCCCCTGGAGGGGCCAGACGGCGTACTGCACCTGGTGGTAGGAGGGGCGGCCTAGGAAGTCGTAGACCGTGCTCACCGAGGCCCGCCCCCGGAGGCGGTTCTGGGAGTCGTAGAGGTTGAAGACCGCCTGGTTGTAGGGAGTGTTCGGGGCGTACCCCGAAAGGGTGAAGTGGTCGCACCCGGAGACGCAGAGGTAGAGCCTCCCGTTCCACCAAAGGCTCTGGTTCATGGAGCCCTGCACCGGGTTGGCCCCGCTCTCCACCAAAAACTCCACCACCACCCTGTACCCCTCCCGGGCGTTCCCCTGGAGCGTCCCCCGCACCTCCGTGGAGGGACGGGGGCCGTCCAGGAGGCCCACCTGGGCCAGGGCGAGGGTGGAGAGGAGAAGGAGAGGGCTAAGCCTTCTCACGCCGCACCCCCAAAGCGTCCACGAGGTCCAGCACGAAGGCCCACCCTACGCCCAAGAGGAACCACCCCGGCCCGTAGGTGTGGGCCAGGACCAGTCCGAAACCCGCGCCGAGAGCGTACCGCCACCACATCCAGCACCTCCTACGGGTACTGCCTCCCCCTCTGAAACATGGGGTCAATCATGAGGAGGGTCTTCAGGGTGGGCACCAGGCCCGTGGGGGTCTCCGCCAGGGCCAGGCACCGCCTCCCCTCCGGGGTGTCCTTGTAGGTCTGGCACCCCTGGAGGACCTGGTTCCGCTCGTCCTCAGGCACCGCCCCGTACTCGGGGTCCGAGGGGTCGTAGTACTTCCGGGGGATGAGGCGGTCCAGGAGGAGGTAGTCGTGCCGAAACCCCTTGACCATGAGGAAGGTCTTGATCTCCACCTTGGGGCCGATGTCCGCGCCCCGGGCGTTCTGCTGGCCGAAGCAGAAGGTGATGAACCCCCCGCAAAGCCTCCCGGTGTAGAGGAGGCCGTAGAGGATGCTGGGGACGTCCGTGAGGACCTTGATCTCCCCCGCCGGGTCCGCCCTCTTACAGATCCCGAGCAGGCCGCATTCGTAGAAGTACCCCCGGGCCACCTGAGCGAGGGCGCTCCGCACGGGCTCCGGGACCTCCTTGGCGTAGGCGTAGGCGAGCATGGAGGCCCCCGCCTGCTTGTGGTCCTCCACCAGACGGTGGGCGAACTCCTGGAGGACCTGGTCGTAGGAGAGCTCCCGCTCCCAGGTGAGGTAGGCCGCCCCCCGCCCCGAGGTGGAGATCGTCCCGCTCAGGGGCACCCAGTAGCCCCGGAGGAGGGTGCAGGCGTAGTAGGGAGACCCCGGCGCGCCCCCAGAGGTGGTCACCGTGGTCGTCTGCTCTTCACCCTGGGAGTCCCGGTACTTGCAGGACCAGTCCTCCCGCCACTCCTTCCAGTAGACGAAGGCCTCCGCCGTGAAGTGGTGGAAGCCGTTGTCCCGGAAGGAGAGGCTTCGGGTGGACACCTGAACCTCGGGGCACCCCTGGACCGGGTTGGGGGAGAGGAGGGTGTAAATGGGGTTCCACGGCTCCACGTTTCCGAGGGCGAGTTCGCTCCTCGTCCACCGAATGCGCACCCAGGCCGTGGTGGAAGGGGAGGAGGTCCAGGCCCGCACGGTGAAGGAGCCGGGGGAGGCCAGGGCGGTGGGGGAGACGGTGAGGTAGACCTGGGGCCTCCCCACGGGAAGTTCCGGGTAGTTAGGAGGGGTGTAGCTCACCGAGCAGGTGGTGCCCTGGGCGAGGGCGAGGCCCAGGAAGGAGAGAAGTGGCAACATGATGCGGCGCATAATACCGCATTATAGCAATGTGTGCTTAGCTAAGGGCCCGCTCCGCCTCCGCCAGGCGCTCCAGGAGGGCTTCCCGCCGCCTTAGAAGGGCCCGGTAGCGGGCCAGGGCCTCCAGGAACTCCCGGGGCCGGACGAAGCCCTCGGGCGGTTGCCACCCCTTGCCCAGGTACTTCCACCGCCACCGGCCCCCTTTCTTCACCTTGAGGTAAGGGTAGGGCCCGTGGGGGCACTTCCGGCAACGCTCCTTCCCGCACCTGACCCGCCGCCAGTAGATGGGGAGGGGGGAGAGGGCCTCCAGGGCCTTGCGCTCCTCCTCCAGGCGGGCCTCGAGGTCGGCGAGCTCCGCCTCTAAGCGGGCGAGGGCCTTGGCGAGGGCTTCCGAGGGCATCTTAGCTACACACTCCCCTGAAGTTTACCTGCCTTGTAGCTAAGACAGGAAGGGACCGGGACTGCCCCGGCCTCAGTACCACGACACCTTCCAGTAGGCTTCCCGCCTGCCGTACACCCAAGCGGCGTGCTCCGGGGTGGGTGGCTCGGCGTAGACCAGGTTCCATCCGGGGGAGAGCTCCAGGTCGTACTGGACCTGCCTCCCCCCGCACGCCTGGAGGCCCTTCTTCACCACCCCCTCTCCCGTGTAGACCAGGGCCCAGTATTCCTCGGCGGGGTAGGGGTAGGGGAGGGCCCGGGGAAGGAGGACCAGGCGGGCCTCGAGGCCGTCGGGGTAGAAGAGCCCGCCCCTGACCTCGTTCCGCCCGTTCCACCAGGCCACCTGGACCTGGGTGCCCGTGCACCAGGGGTCCGTGTCCAGGTAGGGGTCGGGGGTGGGGACGAGGCCCCGGAGGGAGAGGTAGACCCGCCCGTCCACCACGGGCGCCTCCCGGGTGAGCACCCTGAGGGTGCCCTGGAAGGGCGTCCCGTTCCAGGCGGTGATCCGCATCCTGAGCTCCTCGGCGTTCAAGAGCTGGTACTCCCCCTCCGTCCCCGCCCCGGGGAGCTCCCCACAGGCGGCGAGGAGGGGGAGGAGGGCGAGAAGAAGCCAGAACCGCATCTTCGCACCTCCTAAAGGCAGATCCCGTGCCTGTGAAGCACCTCTCCGAGGGCGAGGAGCATGGCGTGGTTCACCTCGGGGATGGGCTTCGCCAGGCTTCCGAGGACGGCGTGGGGCACCTCTTCCCCGTTGAAGAGGCCTTTGCGCCGCCACTCGATCCTGAGGCCCGCTTCGTAGAGGGGCCCCAGGTCCACCTCCTTCGCCTGTAGCTGTCCCTCGCGCTTGAGGACGCCCACCGCCCCGGAGTGGAGGCCGTTGTAGAAGAAGACCACCCCGAGGGGCAGGTAGCGGTAGGCGTAGTGGTTGATCCGGTCATAGCTCCAGGGCTCGGGAGCAAGCCAAGAGAGCACGTGCTCCATCCTCTCCTCGCTCCAGGGGAAGGAGATGGCCGTGTCCTCGGCGAGGTCCACGTTCACATGGTTTCCCAGAGCGGGTCTCGCCTGGAGCTCCTGCAGGACCTCCAGGGGGATCACCTTCTCCAGGAAGGGTTGCGCCTTCCTCCCGATGGTCCACCCCAGCATCGCCTCGGCGAGCAGGGGCAGGCTCGCCTGGCGCACCAGGAGCTTGAGGGCCCCCGTGTCGCCCTTCTGCGCCAGCCTTTCCGCCATCTGCAGGATCGCTTTTGCGTTCATCCTCACCTCCCACTATGCCCCGAAGGGCCTTTCACCGCCTTACACGCGGGCCTCGAGGGCGTAGAGGACCACCCCCTTCCGGCCCAGGACCTCGTACCACACGCTCCAGCCGTCCGTCCGCATCTCCCGGGCGAGCCGCACCATCCGCCCCTCCCAGGGCACCATGGGCCAGGGGCGGTCGGAGAGGCCGGAGTAGTGGGGCTCGCCCAGGAAGCGTAGCCGCTCTTCTGCCTGCTTGAGGACTCGCGCGAACTCCATACCTATCTTTCCTTCGTGTAGCTAAGACAGAGGGCCTCGAGGTCCTCCCGCCGCTCGTACCGGAACCTCCGAGGGTGGGTGGGGTCGTAGATCTGCTCCTCTACCCGGGCCACCCTCTTGCCGGGGAAGAAGCCCAGGTGGTGCCGGAGGTCCCGCTCCAGGCGTTCCTCCACGAGGTCGAAGCTCGTGGTGGTGCCGTCCGCGAAGCGGATGACCACCCGCCTCATCCTTCCTCCCTCCCCAAGACCTCCAGGTAGAGGCCCTGCCGCTTCGCTTCGAGGTAGGCCCCCGAGCGGTAGGTCCTCGCCCACCGCCCCCGGGCCAGGGCCTCGAGGAAGGCTTCGTAGGCCTTCCAGTCGGGGAAGCGCCGCTCCCGCCGCACGAGCTTGCCGTTTTTTAAGATGATAAGCACCGCTTTCATGCTTTCCTTGCCTCCTACCCCCTCCCGTGGGGCCGCTAGGCCCCCGGGCCCTGAGAGGGCTTGGGGAGGGCGCTTTTGAGGCCTTCTCCCTTCCTATTTGCGCGAAAGAAAGCTTTCGCGCATGCCCTCCACCCCTCCCCTAGCCCGCCTTCCGCCTCCGGTCCGGCCCCCGCACCTCCACGGCCCGCCCCACCCGGGAGAGAAGGGCCTCGGCGTTCTCCCCAAGCCGCCTCGCCGCTTCCTCGGGGGGGTAGTTGGAGGTGAGGAGAAGGTCCAGGCTTTTCCGGTGGGCCGCCTCCACCAGGCCGAAGAGGACCTCGGCGGCGAAGGGGGTGAGCCGGGCCTTGCCCAGGTCGTCCAGGACCAGGACGTCCACCTGGTCCAGAAGCCTCGGGGCCTCGGGGTCTTGGGCCTCGAGGCGGGCCCGCTCGTAGAACTCCCACTCGGAGAGGAAGAGGGCCCGCTTCCCCTCCTGGGCCTTGCCCCAGGCCGCCCGCACCGCCAGGTGGGTCTTGCCCGTTCCCGGGGGGCCGAAGAGGTAGAGCACGCCCCCTTCCCTCTGCCACCCCACCACGGCCTCGAGGACCTCCCGCCTCCCCTCCCAGGGCCTCTCCAGGTAGCCCCGGTAGGCGGGGGGGAGGCTTTCCCGGTAGACCCGGCTCCAATACCACCGCCGCCAGACCCTCCCCACCTCGGCCAGGTACCTCTCCGGCTCCCGGTAGGCGCACTCGCAATCGTGCTCGATGCGGTGGGGGGCCCGGAAATCGTACCCCCGGAGGGCGGGCGCCCCGCACAGAGGGCAAGGGGGAAGCCCCGGGTCGTGCTCCACCCCCCGCGCCTTCAAGGTCTTCAGGATTTCCTCCACCTTGCTCCGGTCCACTCCCTCGCCTCCTTTTCCCGAAAACCCCGTCTAGAAGCCTCCTTGACACACTTGTGCCACCGGTTGTGCCACCACTTGTGCCTGCAAAGCTTCTAGAAGAGCAGGACCTCTCCCCGCTCCTCGTCCGGTGAGGGTCTGGCTTTGGCGAGGAGCTTCTTGGCGTAGGGGAAGGGCTCCCGGGCGTGCTTGGCCGCCTCCCGTAGGGCCTCCTCCACCGCCTCCGCCCCGAGGGTCTTGGCCCAGGCCCTGACCTCGGGGAGCCAGAGGATGAGGGCGCTGGCCCGCCGCCCCTCGGGGTAGGCCAGGGCCGCCTCCGCCGCCCGGAGGAGCACCCCAGGGTGGGAGGCGGCCAGGGGCTGGGCCTCCTTGGGAAGGCGCTTCCCCACCTGGAGGAGGAGCCCCCGCACGTGGGGGTTGGCCTCCGCCAGGGCCTGGACGGGGCTCGGCTCCTTCCTCTTGCTCCGCTTGGCCTTGGGCTCGGCGGGAGCCTGGCGCTCGGCGGGCGGGGCCTTCTCCAGGCTGAGCCGGGCCACCCCGTCCTCCACCACCAGGGCCCCCGCCCTCTCCAGGGCGGGGATGACCCGCTCCAAAAGGTAGCGGAGGGTCCGGGGCCGCTCGGCGAGCTCGAGGGCCAGGGCCTTCAGGTCCTTCGGCCCCTCGTAGTAGAGGACGAGGAGGACCCGCTCCCTAAGCCCCATCCACGGGAAGAGCTCCCTTGGGGCCATCCTCTTCCTCCACCAGAAGCCCCTTGATGAGGAGGGTGTCCTTGAGCTCCAGGAGGGAGATGTGGGCGGCCACCAGGAAGGCCTCCACCGCCTTTTCGTCCCTCTCCTCCAGGGCCCGGAGGGCGGCGAGGAGCTCCACCTCCAGCTGGACCAAGGCGAGGGTCAGGGCCCGGCTCACAACCGCACCCCCTCCGAGACCAGGCGCACGAGGAGGCCCACCTCCTCCGTGTAGGCCCGGGCGATCTCCAACTCCGCCTTGGCCCTCTGGTAGCGCTCCTCGGCCTCGGCCAAGGCCCGGTAGAGCTCGGCGTAGAGGGCGCGGGCCTTGGCCTCCCGCTCCTCGGCGTTCTTGCCCTGGACCTCCCCGGAGAGGAGGCCTTGGGCGATGCGGGCCTCCAGGGCCTCCTTCGCCTGGGCCCGCTCCAGGGTGGCCTCGAGGGCCTCCTCCAGGGCCTTCCGGTACCGCCCGAATGCCTGCCTCACCTCGTTCTCAAGCTCAAGCATGCTCACCTCCACCGCTCGCGCACCACGTCATTCACCACCACCTGGGTCACGAACTGGTCCTCGGAGAGGAGGTCGTTCAGGATGGTCTTCGCCAGTTCCTTCACGTCCCCCTCCGCCTCCAGGACCACGCTCCCGATGGGCGTGTGGAGCTCCACCACCACCCGGCCCGCCTCGGGGTAGGGGGTGCACTCCAGGCCGTGGGCCTCCAGGACCTTGAACCGCTTCTCGCCCTTGTAGCGGATCAGTACCCGCATCTTCACCTCCCTCCTTTTCCCGGGGGGGGCTTTAGCCCCCCCAAGCCCTCACGCCGCCAGAAGCTCCGGGAAGAGGGGCACCCTCGGGTCCCCCCTCGCCCCCTCCTCCGCCGCCTCCCTCCACCCGGGGGGAAGGGGGAGGGGGAGGACGGTCGTGGCGAGGTAGGGGTCCTTTCGTAGCCGGGCGAGGACGAGCGCCTCCGCCTTCCTCCCCTCTCTGCCCGAGAGGAGCTCCTGGAGGAGGCGGCTCCCCAGGAAGGGAAGGCCGAAGAAGGCCTCTTCCAGGAGCCCCCGGACTACCCGGTTAGCCCTGGCCTCCGGTGTTTTGGGGAGGCAGGAGTCCGGCGATGAGGGCGTAGAAGCGCCCATCCCTCACCTCCACCAGGGGCGCCCTGGGGCCGGGGTAGAGGGCGAGGTCGGCCTCCTCCCCCTCCACCTCCTCCAGGGCCTCCTTCAGGAAGCGCCCGTCCACCGTCACCTCGCCGTCCCCTTCCCCGGGCAGGACCTCCTCGGAGACGGGGGCCCAGGCCTCGTCCAGGGCCTGCACCCGCACCTCGCCCCCGCCCGCCTGGAGGCGCACGGGGTGGTTCTGGGGGGCGGCCACCACCAGGGCCCGCTTCAGCGCCTCGAGGAGGTTCTTCCTTTCCGCCCCGATCCGGCCCACGGGGGGCACCTGGGGAAGGACGCCCCGGTAGGGAGGAAAGCCTCCGTCCGCGAGGGGCAGGCCCGCCCGCCCGTCCCGGGCCACGGCCACCAGGGCCCTCCCGTCCCAGGCCAGGCGGAAGGACACCTCCCCCTCCAGGCCCTTCAGGGCCTCCTCCGCCTGCGCCGGGAGGGGATAGGCCCCTTCCCGGAAGACCTCGGCCCTCACGGTGTAGAGGTGCAGGCGGTACCCGTCCGTGGCCGCCACCCGCACCCGGGGCTCCTCCACCTCCACCAGGACCTTGGCCTGGTAGCTGGTGAGGCGCCTGCCCAGGGCGAGGGCGCTCCTCAGGGCCTTCAGGAAGTCTTCCCCGGCTCGGAAGATCTCCTCCCCCTCCTCCTCCAGGACGGCCAGGGAGAAGGGAGGAGCGGTGTGGAGCTCCGCCCGGAGGGGGCCTCCCCGCACCAGGAGCCGCCCCTCCAGGAGGGCCACCTCCACCTCCCCCTCCACCTCCTCCAGGAGCCCCAGGAGGGGCCTGCGGGGGAGGGCCACGGGGGGGAAGCTTCCCTCCCCCACCCGGGCCTCCACCTCCACCCCGCCGGGGCCCGTGGACCACACCCTCGCCCCGTCAAAGCTCACGTAGTCCGGGCCGTACCGGGGAGGGGTCAAGCGCTTCAGCGCCTCCTTGAGCCTCGAGGCTTCTACCTTGGTCCTCTCTGCCGTGAGCATCCTCCACCTCCAAAGGGAGACCGAGGGGTGGGCCCTCCCACCCCCCGGCCCTCCCTCGCCTACCGCTTCACCGTCTCCCCGTTGGCGTTGAGCCGCACCACCTCAGGGAGGGGCTTCCCCGCCGCCACCGCGTCCGGGAGGCCCTTCAACCTCTCCAGGACCTTGAAGGGGATGTAGCGGTGCTCCCCTTCAATCACCACCCGGGGGTAGCGGTAGAGCTCCCTGCCGATGCCCCACGCCACCGCCGCCCGCTTGAGCGCCCCGGAGATGCCCCCCTTGAAGGGCTCCATGTCCGTGGCCCCGGAGCCGTCCTGCTTCTCTACCCACTCCCCGGTCTCGGGGTTCTTGATGGCGATGCTGGCGATGACCCCGTGCTCGTCCCCCACCTGGGCCGGGGTGTAGCGCACCTGCCACCCGAAGGGCCCGAAGGCCTCATCCAGGCGGGCCATCACCGCCCGGGCGTCGATGAAGGGGGCGATGGTGGTCTGCCCGTTCTTGGTGCTGATCACCTTCCACTCGATCTCCTCCGCCGTGAGGGGCCGGGTGAGCCTGGCAATCGCTTCCGCTACCGTCATCCTTCACCTCCTTCGCTTCCTTCCGGGGGGGCTTTGGCCCCCCAAGCCCTTCGTCCGTCTTAGCTACACGGGAGGGGGAGGAGGGGGTGGGTGTGTAGCTAAGACAACCCCCTCCTTCCCCGGGCTTCCTACCTCGGCCCTTTCAGGGGGCCTCCTCCCTGTAGATCAGGTAGAGGGCGAGGGCCACGGTCAGGGCCAGGGCTTCCACGGCGAGGACGGCGAAGTCCAGGACAGCCAGGACGACTTGAAGGACTTCCATAGGCCTCTCCGTCTGGGGGGGCTTCAGCCCCCCAGGCCCTCTACTTCTGCCGGAGGGGGATCATCCTCTTTTTGAAGATGAGCTCCACCATCAAGGCCTCGAGGGCCCCCCTGGCCTCCTCCGGCGTGGGGAAGTCCACCCGCACCGCGCCGTGGTCCAGGAGAAAGACCAGGGCGCTCCCCTCGAGGCGCACCTCCACCACCCGCTCCAGGTTCAGGAGCTTGCTCTGGCTCTTCAGGCTATGTACACGTCAAAACCTCCATAGGGCATAACCCCAAGGGACTTCCGCGCCTTCCTCCCCCTGCACCCCAGAGGGCAAGCGCCCAAAGGGTGAGCAGGTCCAGCCCCGCCCGGAAGAGGCTCTGTCCCAGCCTCCCGTGCTTCTTGGGCCTCACCGGACGCACCCGGTGCAGCACAAGCCCCGTCCGAAACGCCCACACGAAGGCCAGGCTCAAGGGGACCAAAAGCCGCGAAAGCCTCTCCCCCCGCGTCACGTGCGTGGCCTCCAGGTCAAATCCCCGCCCCTTCAGGGCCCCAAAGAGCCGCTCTATCCCCCACCTGAGCCCGTACACCTCCAGCACCCGGTGAGGGTCCAGGTCCGTAGCCACAATCAGCCACTCCCGGACCCCAAGGCGCAACCCCACCACCCACATGCGCCGCCCGTAGACCCAGTACCGCCGCCTGGGCACCCGGCTCTCTCCCACCTTCAGGGAGGCAAAGAGCTCCCAGGCCCGAGGGCCCGAGCCCAACCGCCACATCCGGGTGTTGGCCTTGATTAGGATGCACCGGGGGATGCCCTTCTCCTCCAGGTACCGGAACCACGCCTCCCCTATGAACTCCCGATCCGCCAGGAACCCCTCCACCCGGAGGTGGGGGAAGTGGGCCCTCAGGAAAGCCAAGGCCCTCTCCATCAGGGCGATGCGTTCGGGGGTGGAGGAGTTGCCGTCGTGGGGAAGGAAGCTCCAGAACAGGGGGACGGCCAGGCCTTGGTACAGGAAGGCCAGCATCAGGAGGTTGACCTTGCTCTTCCCCAGCTCCCACTCGGTCCGGTCCATGACCAGGAGGAGCCCTTGGGGTCGGAGGAGGGCGAAGATGAAGCGGGCATAGCCCTCCCCGTCCAGCCCCGGCCAGGCCAAGAACCGCTGGAACCTTCGGTAGGCGGAGCGGGGGTCAGGGCTGGCTATGGAGCCGAGGGAAAGAGCGAGTCTGGGGCCGCTTGTGGTGCGGGCGGTGACCAGAGCCATCACCAGGGCGGCCAGGAAGGTGAGGCGCCTGAGGTCGGCCTTCCAGTATCGCTTCAAGGCGTTGATGAGTGGGGTAAGCTGTTCCATGGGGACCACCTCCTATGGGTACCTGCCCATCCACGTGGGCGCAGGTCCATCCTAAAGGGGTGGTCCCACGTTTTGACGTGTACTGAGCTCTTCAGGTACAAAAACACCGCTCCACCTCCCGCTCATTCCCGTGGGGCCTCTGCCCCCTGGCTCTCCTCCCCAAAGAGGTCCCGGAGCCACCGGTAGCGCTCGGGGTCTTCCTCTCCGGGCCTGGCCACGAGGCCCGTCTCCTCGAGGAGCCCCACCAGGAGAACGAGGGCGAGGAAGGGGCCCACCAGAAGGCCGAGGAGCAGAAGGAGCTCTACCACGGCCTCCTCCCCTTCAGGGCTCGCCTCGCCCGCCGTTCCCGCCGCTCCCGGGGGAAGGCCCCGGGGTGGAAGGGCGCCCGGAAGGACCGATCTTTGCGGATGGCCTCGAGGGCCAGGGCCTGAAGCTTGGCGCGAAGGCTCATGCCGCCCTCCTCAAGCGGGCGAAGACGAAGGCCCCTTGGGCGAGGAGCAGGACCGGGACGCCCCAGGCCAGGGGCGAAGGGGCCCCCTCCTGCCACCGGAAGAGGAGCCACAGGGCGGCCAGAACGTTCCCCCAACCCGCCAAGTGCCCGACAAGCCTCCACATGCTTCCCTCCAAACGAAGACGAGGGGCGGGTCTTCCCCGCCCCCCTGCCCTTCTTCCGCCTAGGCCACCGGGCGCTCCGCCGCCCGCGTCTCCACCTGAGCCCTCCGCTTCTCCCGGAGCCAGAGGGAGAGGACCACGGCCACCTGGTGCTTGCAGGGCCGGGTCTTCCCCTGGGCGTAGGCCGGGCAGGTGCAGGTCTCGGCCTCGAGGTCCACGAGGTAGCGCTTCCTCGGCTGGCTCTCGCTCTCCACCACGAAGAGCCCCTCCATCCCCGCCACGGGGTGGACCTTCCCGAGGAGCGCCTTGGCCTTCTCCAGCTTGCCCAGGGTCTGGAAGAGCCTTTCCTTTAGAGGCATCGTCTACCTCCTTCGCCGCTTCCCGTGGGGCCGCTAGGCCCCCAGGCCCTCGGTCTTAGACACATGAGAGGGGTCAAAGAGGGAATGCAGTCAAGACACCACCGAGGAAGGCCCAGGGTGCCCACCGCAGGGCCAGGTGGACGGCAAACGAGTAGACTGGCCCCATGGAACCCCACCCCCTCCGCCTCCTGGAGGAGGGCAGGGACCGGGAGGCGGAAGCCCTCCTCCAAACCCCCCAAGAAGGCCTCCTGGAGGCCGAGCGCCTGGCCCTCCTGGGCTTTCTTGAGGGGCGGAAGGGGGACCTTCGGGCCTACCGCACCCTGGCCCTGGAGGCCGCCCGAAGGGCCCAGACCCCCTTCACCCTCTACCACCTGGGCCTGGCCCTACCCCCAAAGGCGGGGGCCCTGGCCCTGGAGGAGGCCCTCCGCCGCTTCCGGGGGGACGCCAAGGGGGAGGCTCGGCTCCACCTGGCCCTGGCCGTGGCCCTGGAGCGCCTGGGCCGGCCCGAGGCCCTGGCCCACGCCGCCCTCGCCCGCCTCAAGGACCCCTCCCCTTGGACCATCCTCCACCACCTGCGCCTGGAGCTCTTCTTCGGCACCAAGCCTCTCCCGGAGGTCCTGGAAGAGGCCGAACCCTTCCTGCCCCACCCCTTCCCCGGGGTGCGGATGCTGGCGGGGCACACCCTGGCCCTTACTCACCTCTTCCGGGGAAGCCCAAGGCGGGCCAAAAACCTCCTCCGGGGCCTCCTCCCCCTCCTGGAGCCGCTAAGCCTTGCGAACTTCCTCGTCCTTGGGGCCCTGGCCCTGGACCCCCCCGAGGTCCGGCTCCTCCTGGAAGGGGCTAAGGCCTTCCTCCCCCGGGAGGGCTGGCCCTGGGGCTTCTACCTCCTCGCCCGGGGGCTTGGGGAGGGGGATGAGGCCTGCCTCCTCGCCGCCCATGGCCTTTTGCGGGAGGACGGGGCCCCCTACGCCCTCCTGGCCGAGGCCCGCCTAAAGGCCCTCGGGGTGGAGGTGGAAACCCCCCTGGCCCCGGGGCTTGCCCCCGGCCTGCGCCCGGAGGCCCGGGCCCTCCTTTTGGGAGAGGCCGAAACCCCCCTCCTTCGCTTCCTCGGGAGAGGCCCCCTCCCCTCCCTGGGCCCCAGGGGCACCGAGGCCCTGGCCCTCCTCCTCGCCCGCGAGGCAGGCCTGTCGGGAGAGGCCCTGGGGGAGGCGCTTTACGGGGAGCCCAACCCGGGGGCCCTGAAGGCCCTCCTCCACCGCCTGCGGGAGAAGGGCTTCCGCATCGCCTGTTCCCCTTACCGCCTGGAAAACCCTCCCCCATCGGACCTCAGGGCCTTCCTCAGAGCCCTCTCCCGGGGGAATCTGGAGGAGGCCCTGGCCCTCTACCAAGGCCCCCTCCTTCCCTGGAGCCAGGCCCCGGGGGTGGAGGAACTCCGCCTGGAGCTGGAGGAGGCCCTGAGGCAGGCGGTGTTGGCCCAAGGGGACACGGAGAACCTCTTCCTCCTGGCCGAGCGCCTGAAAGAGGACCTGGAGGTCTGGGAGGCCCTCCTGGAGAGGCTATCCCCCGAGGATCCCCGCTACCCCATCGCCCGGGCCCGGGTGGAGCGGCTTCGCCGGGAGTACGGGGTGCGAACCGGGAGGGAAGCAGTCGGGACTCCAGCAGGCCAGGGAAGGGGCGGGACCAGGGCCTCTTAGAAGGGCCAGGAGAAGCCATCCCACGAGGAGAACCCAAGGCCACCTGTGCCTCATGCTTCCAGGGTGCCAAGGGGGAGGTTACGCGGGGAGTCCAAGGTTACGCGAGGTTACGCAGGGGCCATCGTTGGGAAGAGCTTCCACGTAACCTGGACGTAACCTCCCCCCTGCTACCCTGGGGCTAACCCGTAAGGGGGTGGAAGAAATGCACGAGAGGGGTTTACAACTTCCAAAGGTCGTAGGCCAGCAGCATGATTTCCTGATGGTTGCCATTGATACAGGCAATTTTATATTGGCTTACGAGGAGGACCTCGAAGAAGGATTAGGCTCGGAATACGAAAGGCTTTGGGTCGAAGACGTGCCCCTTGTCCTTGCCAGCGACGCTAGCGTTGTCCTACGCAGAGAGCGGTTCGGGGGAATACTCTACGGCTTTAAGAGGGGCATTTTTCTCAATCAGGAAGCCTTCGACCTTGTTAGATCCTTTGTAGTTGCTACTAGGCCATCGCTGGCCCTCAAGCAAGTTCTCAAAGAAGGAGGCTTAAGTGAAATTACCAAGGGATTTGTAGAGGCAGCGGGGCATTTAATCCTTTACTTGATTGCCGAGGGATACCTTCGCCCTTCTCAAGAAGGGCTGGAATCTAAAGCTTTGTTCCTAGACGATCAACACTTCTCCGATGACCGGTACTATAGGCCTCTATCCATGGAAATCGAGCTCACGAATAGGTGCTATAGGCGTTGTGCATACTGTGCATACGAATCCGGCCCTGAACCCAAAATACCTCTTCGGGAAGAGCTGACTTTCGATGAGTGGGGATATATCTTGGATTCCATAAGAAAGGAAGGGGTCTTCTACCTTGAATTCACAGGAGGTGATCCACTGAGTAGGCCAGATGGATTGGAGATCATCCGCCTAGCGGACGAGCTAGGGTTTAGCGTTCAAGTTAACACCGACTTGTCCGTGTTGCGAGATAGCGACTTAGATAAGATTGCGTCCACAAAAAATCTGAACTTCGTGGGTACCACTTTAGACGGATCTAGTCCGGATAGCCACGATTTGCTTCGGGGTAAGGGGGGATTTAAGACTACCTTGCGGCAGATAAGTCTCATTGCCAAAGCCGGTATCCCTCTGGCTGTCTTCACGGTAGTTCACAAGAAGAACTACACTGAGATTAGAAAGATAGGTGAAATCGCAACACAAAACAACGCTATGTATGGGATTGCGCCCATGTATCCCGCAGGGCGCGGGGCAAGCTTGAATCATCTCGTTCTTAGCCAGGAAGAGTGGGACTTCGCTGTAGGGGAATACATGGACATGGTTAGATTAGGTGCGATTAAGCCCCACCAAAGGCTGTGGTATAAGCTTTCTAGAGAACTNGGTGGTGGCGTGAGGTGAGTACGCAGGTGAATATCCGAAAAGGGGGTAGAGAACTTAGATCGGAAAACCCGGCCCGCGATCAGATATGGCTTACCTCTAGGGGTAATCGTGCTCTTCGCGTAGATCCGAGGGGTAATGTCTACGTTTCTGCCAAATTGCGTGAGTGGCGGCCCAGGTATTCGTTCTTCGGCAACCTTCTAACGAGCACTTTAGCCGACATTTGGGAGAATTCGCCTCTACTGCAAGAGCTACGGAAAATACCTGTTCAACCGAACTTCTTTGATGCCGTGGACATTCGGACTATCCCCAATTACACCAGCGAAATCCCTCTAGCTGATGGCTCAGCGTCCCAGCATGGCTAAGGATTTAACTCCGCCCTCGGGTACCTTCTCCTTCTTCCTCCTCGCCTTCCTTCTAACCCTGACCGGCCAGGGCCTGGTGGTGGCGGGCCTATGGCGGTTCCTGGAAGCGGGAGCCTCGGGGCTACAAACTTCGGTCCTCACCCTGGTTCAAGCCTTAGCGAGCATCCTGACCCCCTTTCTCCTCCAATCCTGGCTTGAGACCAGGCCCCAAATGGTGCTCCGCCTCCTCGCCTTTGGCCTTGGGGTAGCGGCCCTCCTCGCCCTGGGAAGCCCTGGCCTTAGCACCTTTCTTCTCCTTTACGCCGCCTTGCTCGCCCTCTTCCTCTTCCTTACGGCTGCTCTGGCCATCTACGGCGTTTTACTGGGAAGCGCCCTGCCCCGCCTCTTCCCTAAGGAGGCCCTGTCCCAGGCCAACGCCCGCTGGGAAATGGCCAATACCTTGGGCCTGGTCCTGGCCCCCCTCATAGGGGGCTTTGCCGTGGACCGCCTGGGGCCCTACGCCCTTCCCCTCTTCGCCCTTCCTCTGGGGGTGGCCCTGGTCCTCCTCCTGGGCCTGAAGGCCCCTCCTCCCCTAGGCCCTTCCGAAGGGAGGCGGAAGGCCTTTGGGGGTGTACCCTTGGGTGTTCTCCTCCCCGTTGCTCTACCTGCCCTTCTCCCTGCCCTGGCCCTCACGGGGGGCGGGGTCCTCACCGCTCTTCTCTTCCACGACCTCAAGCGGCCCGAGGGGCTAGGTATCGCCTGGGCGGGCTTTAGCCTGGGGGGCTTCCTTGTGGCCCAGGCCCTTACCCGCGTCTCCCTCCCCCCGGTCCTTGGCCTCCTCGGGGGGCTTGGCCTCCTGGGCCTGGGCAACCTGGGGAACGGCCTCCTCCCTTACCCCCACCTCCTCCTCGGGTCTTTGGTCTCGGGGGCGGGGGTTTCCGTGGCCCGGATCGCCTTCCGGACCTTCCTCCAGCGGCTTGCCCCCCCGGAGACCCTGGTGGGCCTCTTTGCCTACGTCAACGTCCTCACCCAGACGGCCCGGGTCCTGGGCTCCCCCTTGGGCGGGGGGCTTGGGGACCTCCTGGGGCCCAGGGGGGCCTTCGTGGCCTTTGGGAGCGTTTTCCTCCTGGCCTCCCTTCTCTTTCCCCCTCTCCTCCGCCTCTCCCAAAGGGTTCTCTCCCCTCGTGGTGACGCCGAGGGGCGTGGGTGAGGCCCTCCTGGGCTCCACGGGCGGTATTCCCCTGCTACCCTGGGGCTAACC
>NZ_SIJL01000018.1 GCF_004307015.1 Thermus thermamylovorans | reverse complement strand
GTGTCTGTCCAGGTTCAGGGGCCCGCCTAGGGGCAGCCTAGGCGGATGGCTTGAATGAAGCGCCGAAGCGGAGCTTAGGCTGCCCGGGGTTTTTCCCGCGTGAGGCTCAGGGCCAGAACACCCACCAGGACGCCCACGATGAGGGCGTTCCACATGGCGTTGCCCATGCCGCTAAAGCCCAGGATCCAGGGGGAGAGGATGAGCCAGATGCCCAAGACCACGTTCACCCACTCCTCCCACATGGGGCCACCCCGGAGGTGCATGAGGGCCATCAAGCCCACCACCACCCCCACGATGAGGAAGTTCCACATGGCTACGGGGGTGGCGCCAAAGCCCAAGAGCCAGGGTGAGAGGACAAGCCAAAGACCCAGGACGAGGTTGGCCCAGTCCTGCCAGCGCCTCATGGTTGCTCACCTCCTTTCGCCTTCACCATAAAGCGCCTTGCGCCTGGGGAATGGTGTTTAGGGTTACCTTTTGACACCCTGGGGGTAGAGGTACCGCCACCCCGTCCAGAGGAGCACGCCCGCGAAGACCAGCCTCAGGGCGTTTTCCGGTAGCAAGTGGGCCAGCTCCCCCCCGAGGAAGGTGCCGAGGAGCACCCCGGGCACCAGGCCGGGGGCCAGGCCGGTGTCCACGTTGCCCAGGCGCAGGTGGGCGTAGGCCCCCACCAGGCTGGCGGGGACCATGGCCAGGAGGCTCGTGCCCTGGGCGGTGTGCTGGTCTATCCCCAGGAGGAGGACCATGGCGGGCACCATCACCGTCCCGCCTCCCACCCCCATCATCCCCGAGAGGAAGCCGGTGAAGGCCCCGGCCAGGAGGAGGGCCAGGTCTTGCAGCAGGGGGCTTGGCACCAGGCCCGCCGGGACCAGGTAGGGCCTGAGGAGGAGGAGGAGGCTCACCGCCACCAGGAAGAGGCCGAAGTCCCGCTTCAGGTCCCGCTCGGGGAGCCGGTGGGCGTACCGGGCCCCGAGCCTGGCGGTGAGGATGGCGGTGGCCGCCAGGAGGAGGGCGGCTTTAGGGTTCAAGGAGCCCTGCAGGCCGTAGGCCAGGGACCCCATGAGCCCGGTGAAGAAGACGGCCACCAGGCTGGTGCCGTGGGCCTTGTGCTGGGAGAGCCCCAGCACCCCCACCATGAGGGGGACCATGACCACACCCCCCCCAAGCCCCACCAGGCCGCCGAAGGCCCCGCCCATGAGGCCGACGACGAAGCTCATGGGGCCCATACTACCGGGTTGGGGGGCTCTCCCCCCTCCAAGACGGCGAGGAGGTTCGCCACCGCCATCTCCGCCATGCGCTCCCGGGTTCTCCTCCCCGCGGAGCCGATGTGGGGGGTGACCACAGCGTTGGGGAGGGCGTAAAGGGGGTGGCCCTGGGGCAGGGGCTCGGGGTCGGTGACGTCCAGCCCCGCCCCGAAGAGGTGGCCCCTTAGGGCTTCCACCAGGGCCTCCGTGTCCACCAGGCCCCCCCGGGCGGTGTTGATGAGGATGCTCCCCGGCTTCATGGCGAAAAGCCTCTTCCGGTTCAACAGGCGGTAGGTCTCAGGGGTGAGGGGGGTGTGGAGGCTTACCACGTCGGATGTGGCCAGGAGCTCCTCCAGGGAAAGGTGGGGGTAGGGAAGGGGCTTGGGGGTGCGGCTCGTGTAGACCACCTGCATCCCGAAGGCCTCGGCCCTTCGGGCCACCGCCTGGCCGATGCGGCCCATGCCCACCAGGCCGAGGGTGAGGCCCTCTAGGTCCAGGCCCAGGAGGAGCTCCGGGTGCCAGGCCTGCCAGCCTCCTTTCCGGGCGTGGTCCACCCCCTCCACCACCCGCCGGGCCACCGCCAGGAGGAGGGCCAGGGCGAGGTCGGCGGTGGCCTCGGTGAGGACCCCGGGGGTGTGGGTCACGGGGATGCCCCGGGCCCGGGCGGCCTCGAGGTCCACGTGGTCCACCCCCACGCTGTAGCAGGCGATGACCCGAAGGCCGGGGGCCCGGTCCATCACCTCGGCGTCGATGCGGTCCTCCACCGTGGGGATGAGGCCCACCGCGCCCTCCACCTTGCGGAGGAGCTCCTCCCGGGGGAGGAAAAGCCCCTCGTGGACCTCCACCTCGAGGCCCCGCTCCCTTAGCCTATCCAGGGCCTTTCCCGGCAGGCTCCGGGTGACGAAGACCTTCATGCTCCAGCAAAGGAAAGCTCCGCCACCGCCACCAGGGGGCTTCCGAAGGCGGCCCCCAGCACCTCCCACTCCAGCTGGTCCCCCAGGCCCTCGATGGCCTGGAGGAGCTCCAGGAGGTTCCCGGCCACGGCGAAGTTTTCCACCGCGTACCGCGCCTCCCCCTCCTCCACCCAAAGCCCCAGGGCCTGCAGGGAGAAGTCCAGGCTCACGGGGTTGGCCCCGGCGTGGAGGCCCATGAACTCGGTGATGAGCACCCCTTCCCTCAGGGCCAGGTTGCCCGCGGGCTCCAGGTAGAGGTTGCTGGGGGCCACGTCCAGGGTGCCCCGGTAGCGGCGGTGGGCGTGGCCGGTGTTCTCCTGGCCCAGGGCCCTGGCGGTTTCCGCGTTGTGGAGGAAGGTCTGGAAGACCCCTTTCTCGATCACCACCGTGCGCCGGGCGGGGGTACCCTCGGCGTCAAAGGGGCGGGAGAGGAGGCCCCGCTCCAGGGTGGGGTCGTCCACCAGGGTCACGAGGTCGCTGGCCACCCGCTCCCCGATCCTCCCCAGGAGGCGGCTCTTGCCCTCCAGGGCGTTCTTCCCCGAGAGGGCCTGGGCGAAGACCGCCAGGAGGTTGGCCATGGCCTTGGGCTCCAGGTAGGCCCGGTAGCGGCCGGTCTTGAGGGGCTTGGCGTTCAGGAGCCTGGCCGTCTTCTCCCGGAGCTCTAAGGCGGTGCGCCCGGGGTCCAGGGCGTGGAACTCCTTGGCCAGGCGGAAGTCCCAGCCCTGCTTGAGGCTCGCCCCATCCCCCATGACGAAGCTTCCCCCCATCCCGGCGAGGCCGGTGCGGAAAGCCCCCTCGGCCCCCCGGGTGCTGGCCAGGGCCACCCGCACCTCCCGCTCCTGGTAGCCGCCCATGAGGACGGTCCGGGTGCGGGGGTCTTCCCGCAGGGTCCTTTCCAGGGCCAGGGCCGCCTCCTTCTTGGCCTCGAGGGGCGCGGAAAGCCCCTCCCCCAAAAGGTCGTGGCCCCCCAGGGGTCGGCCCTCTGGCAAGGAGCCCTCCTTGCCGGAGAGGAGGGCGTTTTCCCTGGCTTCGGCCAGGGCCCACTCCAGGGCGGCCTCCGAGAGCTCCTCGGTGTAGGCGTAGCCCACCCGGCCCTCCGCCAGCACCCGCAGCCCCACGCCCCCCTGCCTGGCCTCCTTGATCTCCTCCAGGGCGCCTTCCCGGGCCCTTAGGGATAGCTCCCGCTCCTCCTGGAAGAGGACCTCCGCCTCGAGGCCCAGCGCCTTGGCCCGCCTCAACAGGTACCGCTTGGCTTCCTCCAGGGTCATGCCCTACCCCCCACCACGATCTCCGAGACCAGCACATGGGGCTGGCCCACCTCCACCGGCACCATCCCGGAAAGGCTCCCGCACATCCCGGGGGCGTTTTCCCAGTCCCCCGCCACCGCCACCACCTTCTCGATGGTCTCCGGCCCCTTGCCCACCAGCATGGCCCCGCGCACCGGCTCCTCGAGGCGCCCCTTGCGGATGAGGTACCCTTCCTGCACGGCGAAGTTGTACTCGCCCGAGCCCGGCTTCACCTGGCCACCCCCCATCTCCTTGGCGTAGAGGCCAAACTCCACGCCGGCGATGAGGTCTTCCACCTCCTTGTTCCCCGGGGCGATGAAGGTGTTGCGCATGCGGGAGGTGGGGGCGAAGGTGTAGTCCTGCCGCCGACCGGAGCCCGTCATGGGGTAGCCGGTGAGGAGGTGGCCCAGGCGGTCCACCATGTAGCTCTTGAGGATGCCCTTCTCGATCAGCACCGTGCGCTCCGTGGGGCGGCCCTCGTCGTCCACCTCCGTGGAGCCCCAGGCGTGGGGCAGGGTGCCGTCGTCGATGTAGGTCACCGCGGGGCTCGCCACCTCCTCCCCCAGCCGGTCGGCCAGGACGCTGGCCTTTTTGGCCACGCTGGTGGTCTCCAGGAGGTGCCCCAGGGCCTCGTGGAAGATGACCCCGCCGAAGGCGTTGCCCACCACCACGGGCATGGTCCCGGCGGGGGCGGGCCTGGCCCGCAGGTTGGTGAGGGCCTGGCGGGCGGCCTTGGCCCCCACCTCCTGGGGCGGGTAGAGCTCAAAGAGCTCCAGGCCCACGCTCTTGCCGGGGGCGGCGTAGCCCGTCTGCACCTCGGTGCCCTCCTGGGCCACGGCCAGGACGTAAAGCCTCGTGCGCACCCGCGTTTCCTCGGCCCAGGCGCCCTCGGTGTTGGCGATGAGCACCTCCTGCTCCCACTCCTGCAGGCTGGCCTCCACCTCGCGGATTTCCGGGGCCAGCCGGGCCCCGGCCTCGGCCTCCAGGAGCCTTTCCAGACGGAAGCGCTTGTCCCTTTGCGAAAGGGGCACCCTGGGGGCGTGCAGGCCCTGGGGGAGGGCCTTGCGGAAGTCCAGCCCCCCGGCTCCCCGCGCGTCCACCCGCCCCAGGGCGCCCTTGGCCCGGAGGAGGGTTTCCAGGGCCTCCCGGAGGCCTTCTGGGGTGAGTTCGTTGGTGTAGGCGTAGACCACCTCGGTGCCGAAGAAGAGGCGGATCCCGGCGCCGTAGTCCAGGCCGGAGTTGGCTTCCTCCAGGCGGCCGGAGCGCACGGTCATCCGCCGCTTCCTGGAGCGTTCGGCGTAGACCTCGGCGAAGTCGGCCCCGCCCTCCAAGGCTTGCCGCAGGAGGGTTTCCACCAGGTCTGGGCTCAGCATGGAAGGAGGCTAACCCAGAACTGACCCACGGGTCAACCCTTGCCCCGGGAAAGCGGATCAGGCGGGCCTTGCCGGGGCGAGGCGGAGGAGGGTGTAAACCGCCCGTTCCAGGGCCAGCCAGGGGTCCTTGCCCTCCTTGGCCCGGCGTTCCGCCTGGACCAGGGCGTCCAGGCTGGCCTCGAGGCTCTCCTGGGAGAGGCCTCGGGCCAGTTCCAGGGCCCTTTTGGCCGCGTAGGGGTGGGCCTCGAGGCGGAGGAGGTCCTCCTCCTTGGGCCTGGGGTTTTCCTTGAGGAGCATCCAGGCCCGGGCCAGGAGGGCGAACTGCCAGGCGAAGGCCCCAAGGAGCCTCAGGGGCTCCTCCCCCTCCTCCCGAAGTCGCCTAAGGTGGCGGAAGGCGGCCCTGGCCTCCCCCTCCAGGACGGCCCGCACCAGGTCGAAGCCGCTCACGGGGGGCCTCAGGGCCACCACCCGTTCCACCTTCTCCAGGGTGAGGGGCGGGGAGAGGAGGGCGAGCTTCTCCAGCTCCCTTTCCAGGGCCTCCAGGTCCCCCTCCAAGGAGGCCAGGTACTGAACCACCCCCGCGGGGAGCTTGAGCCCCAGGCGCTTGGCGCGGTTTTCCAGGTGCCTCACGAGGTCCTTCCCCTTGGGGGTGGGGAAGTCCCGCCTTTCCCGGGTGCGGTAGAAGGCGGCCCGGGCGGTGGTGGGCTTGGGGTCCAGGAGGAGGACGGGCACCTCCTCGGGCACGCTCTCCAGAAGGGGTTTTAGGGCCTTCCACTCCCCTTCCCCCACCTCCCGCAGGTCCAGCATGGCCCCTCCCCCCCCAAAAAGCCCGGGCCTCAGGGCCTCGGCCAGGGCCTCCGGGGTGGGCTCGCTGAAGCGGGATAGCCCCCGGAGCCGGGCCTCCTTGAGGAGCTCTTCCCGGGCCAGGAAGGGGTCGCCGGTGAAGGCGATGACCATGAGGGCCGTTTCCCGCTAAAGGGCGTTCAGCCCCGTGGCCTCCCGCCCCAGGACCAGGGTGTGGACCTCGTGGGTGCCCTCGTAGGTGTAGACGGTTTCCAGGTTCAGCATGTGGCGGATGGTGTGGTACTCCAGGGTGATGCCGCTTCCCCCCAGGATCTCCCGGGCCAGGCGGGCCGCTTTGAGGGCCTTCATCACGTTCTGCCGCTTGGCCAGGGAAACCTGGGCGGGCTTGAGCTTCCCCTCGTCCTTGAGCCGGGCGAGCCGCCAGGCGAGGAGAAGCCCCTCGGTGTGGTCGGCCAGCATCTCCGCCAGCTTGGCCTGCACCAGCTGCTTTTTGGCGATGGGCTCGCCGAAGGTGCTTCGGCTTTTGGCGAACTCCACCGCCTCGGTATAGACCGCCTCCAGGGCCCCCAGGACCCCCCAGGCGATGCCGAAGCGGGCCTGGGTGAGGCACGAAAGGGGAGCCTTGAGCCCCTCCGCCTTGGGCAGGCGCAAGGATTCGGGCACCCGCACCTCCTCCAGGATGAGCTCGCTGGTGACCGAGGCCCTTAGGCTCATCTTGTGCTTCACCTCCCGGGCCTGGAAGCCCGGGGTGTCCGTGGGGACGAGGAAGCCCAGGACCTGCCCCTCCTCGTCCTTGGCCCAAATGATGGCGATCTGGGCCAGGTTGCCGTTGGTGATCCACATCTTGGTGCCGTTCAGCACCCAGGTGTCCCCCTCGCGGCGGGCTTTGGTCTTCATGTTGCCGTAGGGGTCCGAACCCCCGTCGGGCTCGGTGAGGCCGAAGCAGCCCACCATCTCCCCCCGGGCCAGCTTGGGCAGGAACTCCCGCCTTTGCTCCTCGCTGCCAAAGGCGTAGATGGGGTACATGACCAAGGAGCTTTGCACGCTCACGAAGCTCCTCAGCCCCGAGTCCACCCGTTCCAGCTCGTAGGCGATGAGGCCGTAGGCGGCGCTACTTACCCCTGCCCCCCCGTACTCCGGGGGCAGGGTGGGGCCTAGGAAGCCCAGCTCCGCGAACCTGGGGATGAGGTGGCTGGGGAAGACCCCTTCCTCCCACCAGTCCCGGATATGGGGCAGGGCCTCCTTCTCCAGGAAGCGGCGGGCGGCCTTCCTAATCTCCTTCTCCTCCGGGGTGAGGAGGTCTTCTATGGCGTAGAAGTCCAGCATGGGGCACCTCGGGTACCAGTCTACCCTGCCCTAGGGGTCCCCACCGCAGGCTTGGCTGCGGTGGGGCCTTTAGAGCATGCCCGCCAAAAAGCCCTCCTCCCGGATGGTGCGGATGAGGTCCATCACCGTGAGGGCCTGGGGGTCGTACTCCACCAGGAGCTGGGCAGGGCCGGTGGTTTGGGCGCTCTGCACCCCTTCCAGGCGCCGAAGGGCGCTGAGGATCCTCGCCATCCCCTCGGGGGTGGGCTCCCCCCGGATGCCGATCATCACCCGGTTCATGCCCTCTATTCTAGGACGCCGCGGGTTTCCCCCCTTTGGCCCCGGCTCCCCAGGACCCGCACCGCCAGGACCAGGGGGCCGATGGCGAAGCCCTGGGCCTTTAGGGCTCCTGTAAGCGCCTTCCGCCCGGGGTCCAGGTGCAGGGCCACCTCGTAGACCCCGGCGTCGTAGGCGCTCTTCACCACCGCGGCCAGGAGGCCCTCCAGGGTGGCTTGGTCCTCCCCCTCTATGCGGGCCACGAGGACCGTGGTGGCCTCCCCCTGCCACACCGCCTGGGCCAGGGCGAAGCCCTTGGGCTCCTCTCCTTCCTCCGCCAGGAAGGAGTGGCCGGTGCGGGCGAAGTGGCGCACGGCGCCAAGGCTTAGGGGGCGGCTTCCCGCCACCCGGTTCAGGCGTTCCAGGTCCAGCTCGCTGAAGGGGCGGAAGCGCATCCCCTACCCCTCAAGCGCCCAGGGGCCCGCGGCGCGGGGGTCGGGCCCAGGGGGCGCGTAGCCGCGGATCCCCGGCCGAAGGGGGCTGCCCAGGGGGAGGAGGGTGAACCCCTCTCCCACGCGCTCCCTATGGGCTTCGCAGGGGAGGAGGGGTTCTTCCGCGGGGCACCGGGTGCGGAGGAGAGGGGCCTCCTTGCCGTGGAGGGCGCTGAAGCCGTGGCCTTGCCGTTCCACGGCCCCATCATACCTGGGGCTGGGCCCGGGGGCGCAGGAGGGACCGGACGGCCTCCAGGAGGAGCACCAGGGCCGCCAGGAGGGCCAGAAAGCGCCCGGCTCCTCCGGGGCTCTGTGGCAGGAAGCTCGCCCCCGGGGTGGGGAGGAGGGTCTCCTCCGGGGCCAGGAGCCCTGCGCGCACCTCCCGGTAGGGTTTGAGGAAGTTGTAGATCAGGAGGGGAAAGAGGGGGCGGTCCTGGATCGCTTCCAGGGGAGGCAGGTAGAGGCCGCCTTCGGCGAAGTAGAGGAGGCCCTGGCTCTCTTCCCCCTCCGCCAGAGGCTCCCAGGAGGCGGGGGGCCTGGGGGGCGGGGGCAGGCGTTCCCCCAGGAGGGACACCCCTTCCAGGAGGGGGTGGGGGGTGGTGAGGAGGACAGAGATGGGGGGGCCCCCGGAAGGGGCCAGGTACAGGGTGGGGCGCTCCGGGGTTCCCTCCGGCACCCCGATCCGCACCCGCACCTCGTCCCCCGGCACCGCCCCCAGGAGGCGGAAGAGCCGCTCCAGGGCGGGGAGGGGAGGGTAGTCCGCCCCCAGGCGGCGGAGGCCGAAGGCCGCCTCGTCGTCCAGGTCCAGGGCCCCCCCGTTCAGGAGGCGGGCGCTGAAGGTAGGGGGGAGGCCCTCGAGGGGGGCATAGCCCCCGGGGGGCACCCGCACCTCCCGCACCTCTCCCGCCACCTCGACCCGGGCGGTGAGGGGACGCCCCGCGCTGTTTCCTAGGGAGAGGAACCCCTGGTCCACCGCCACGATCCCCAGGTTCTCCTGGGGGGTGCCCACCCCCAGGTACCCCTCCACCCCGGGAGGGGGGGGGCGGTCCGTGGCCACCACCACCGGGGCCCTTAGGAGCCTCCGGCCCAGGGCGATGGCCTCCTCCAGCCGGGCCTCCCGGTCCTTGGCCTCCAGGGCCAGCAGGGCCCCCCGGAGGGCCACCCCGGGGGCGGGGCCGAAGGCCTCCGGTTCCTCCCCGGCCCGCACCACCACCGCCTCGGAGGCCCGTTCCAGGAGGGGGAGGAGCCCCTCCTTGGCCAGGTCCAGCCGGGTCCTGGCCCCTTCCCGGGCGGCCATGCTGGCGGAGGCGTCCACCACGAAGACCATGGGGGAGGGCCCCAGGGGAGGGTCCTCGAGGGCCAGGACCATCAAGGCGGCGGCCAGGAGAAGGAGAAGAAGCCTTAGGTCCAACCGGGGCCGGAACCGCCTCCGCCTCCCCCTCTGCCAAAGCCACACGCCGGCCCAGGGGCGCACCTTGGGCCTCCTCGCTCGGTAGAGGAGGTAGACCAGGAGGAGCACCGGAAGGAGGAGCCAGAGCATTGCCCTTAGCCTAAGTACCCCGTCGTGGCGCAAGCCACGACGGGGGCCCCAAAGAGGCCACGAGCACGCCGCTAGGGCTTTGGCCGATGGGACAACCTTTGGGTGCGGGTATTGAGTCCCTTCTTAAGGGTATCTGCTAGAGTAGCAGGAGGTGATACCATGCCCGGGGTGCTGGTGCACTTGAGGCTTCCGGAGGAACTTGTAAAGCGCCTGGACGAGGAGCGGAAAGGGCGTTCGCGAAGCGAGGTGGTGGCGGAGGCCCTGGAAGACTACCTCAAGCGGGTGCGGCTTCTTTCCCTGGTGGAGGAGGTGGCGGGTTCCGTGGGTTTTGAGGAGGCTCCCCACTGGGCCACGCCGGAGGATGTGGTGGGCTATGTCCGGACTTTGAGAGGGGAAGCGGAGGCCCGTTTGGATGCGTTATCTCCTGGACAGCACGGTGATCATTGACCTCTTTCGGGGCCATCCCCGGGTGGTGGCCTGGGTGCGGGGGAGTTTGGCCCGGGGGGCGACCCTATGGGTTACGCCCATTACGGTGGCGGAGGTGTTGGCGGGCGTTCCGGAGAGGGGATTGGAGGCCCAGCGCCGCTTTCTCCGGGAGCTGGGTTTCGCGCCTTTAGACTTTGCGGTCGCCGAGCGGGCTGCCAGGCTTTTTTGGGAGAGGAAGGTCCAGGGAGCCCGGCTTCCTTTAGTGGACCTATTGCAATGGGCAGCGGCGGAGGTGCACGGCCTCACCTTGGTCAGCTCTAATACCCGCCATTACCCGGGCCCGGTGCTGGATCCGAGGGAAGGATAGCCATGTGGATTTTGGGCATTGACACCTCCTGCGACGACACCGGGGTGGGCCTGGTGCGGGATGGGGAAGTGGTGGTCAACCTGGTGGCGGGCCAGGTGGCCCTGCACGAGGCCTACGGCGGGGTGGTGCCGGAGCTGGCGAGCCGCGAGCACCTGAAGGTCCTCCGCCCCCTAGCGGAGCGGGCCCTGGCCGAGGCGGGGATAGGGCCTAAGGACCTTTCCCTGGTGGCCGCCACCCGGGGGCCGGGGCTCATTGGGGCCCTCCTGGTGGGCTACACCTTCGCCAAGGGCCTGGCCTGGGCCCTGGGGCGGCCCTTCTACGCGGTGCACCACCTGGAGGCCCACATCGCCGCCGCCTGGCCCGAGGGCCTGGAGCCCCCCTTCCTGGCCCTGGTGGCCTCGGGGGGGCACACCCACCTCTTTGAGGTTCGGGCCTTGGGGAGGTACCGCCTCCTGGGGGCCACCCGGGACGACGCCGCCGGGGAGGCCTTCGACAAGGTGGCGAGGCTTCTGGGCCTGGGGTTTCCTGGGGGGCCCGAGATCGAGCGCCTGGCCGAGGGGGCGGAGGAGGCCGTCCCCTTCCCCGTGCCCCTCAGGGGCCAGGAGGGGTACGAGTTCAGCTTCTCCGGCCTCAAGACCAAGGCCCTGCACCTGGTGGAAAGGGGCCTCCCTGGTCCCGCCCTGGCCCGGGGGTTTCAGGAGGCGGCCATCGCCCACCTGGCGGAGGTGGTCCTAAGGGCCGCCCGGGACACGGGGCACCGGGTCCTCCTGGTGGCGGGGGGTGTGGCCGCCAACCGGGCCCTGCAGGGGCGCTTCCGGGAGGCGGGCCTCGAGGTGCACTTCCCCCCCAAGGGGCTTTCCCAGGACAACGGGGCCATGGTGGCCCTGGCGGCCTGGAGGCGTCACCGGGCGGGCTTTCCCCCAAGCCCCTTGAGCCTCGGGGCCACCCCCTACTGGCCCCTGGAGGAAGCCTGAGGGGTTTCTCATCCTCGGGGGGTACAATCGGCCTTAGGATGCTGGGCCTCATACGGAAGCTCTTCGACAACAACGAGCGGGAGATCGCCCGCTACCACAAGCAGGTGGTGGAGCCCACCAACCGGCTGGAGCCGGAAGTGGAGAGGATCCCCGACCTCCAGGCGGCCTACGCCGAGCTAAGGGAGAAGCACCGGCAAGGGGCCAGCCTGGAGGAGCTCCTCCCCATGGCCTTCGCCCTCACCCGGGAGTCGGCCAAGCGCTACCTGGGCATGCGCCACTTCGACGTGCAGCTCATCGGCGGGGCGGTGCTCCACGAGGGCAAGATCGCCGAGATGAAAACCGGGGAGGGCAAGACCCTGGTGGCCACCTTGGCCGTGGCCCTCAACGCCCTCACCGGCAAGGGCGTGCACGTGGTCACGGTGAACGACTACCTGGCCCGCCGCGACGCGGAGTGGATGGGGCCCGTGTACCGGGGCCTAGGTCTAAGCGTGGGGGTCATCCAGCACGGCTCCACCCCCGAGGAGCGCCGCAAGGCCTACCTCGCCGACGTCACCTACGTGACCAACGCCGAGCTGGGTTTCGACTACCTCCGGGACAACATGGCCATCAGCCCGGACGGGCTGGTGCTCCGCCACGACACCCCCCTCCACTACGCCATCATCGACGAGGTGGACTCCATCCTCATCGACGAGGCCCGCACCCCCCTCATCATCAGTGGCCCGGCGGAGAAGGCCACCGACCTCTACTACAAGATGGCGGAGATCGCCAAGCGGCTGGAAAGGGGCCAGCCCGCTGAGCCCGGGGTGCGCAAGGAGCCCACGGGGGACTACACCATCGAGGAGAAGAACCGCTCCGTCCACCTCACCCTCCAGGGCATCGCCAAGGCGGAAAAGCTCCTGGGGGTGGAGGGGCTCTTCAGCCCCGAAAACATGGAGCTCGCCCACATGCTCATCCAGGCCATACGGGCCAAGGAGCTCTACCACCGGGATCGGGACTACATCGTCCAAGACGGCCAGGTCATCATCGTGGACGAGTTCACCGGCCGCCTGATGCCGGGCCGCCGCTACGGGGAGGGCCTCCACCAGGCCATCGAGGCCAAGGAGGGGGTGAGGATCGAGCGGGAGAACCAGACCCTGGCCACCGTCACCTACCAGAACTTCTTCCGCCTCTACGAGAAGCGGGCGGGCATGACCGGCACCGCCAAGACGGAGGAGAAGGAGTTCCAGGAGATCTACGGCATGGACGTGGTGGTAGTGCCCACCAACCGCCCCATGATCCGCCAGGACCACCCCGACGTGGTCTACCGCACGGAGAAGGGCAAGTTCTACGCGGTGGTAGAGGAGATCGCCGAGAAGTACGAAAGGGGCCAGCCTGTATTGGTGGGCACCATCAGCATCGAGAAGTCCGAAAGGCTTTCCCAGATGCTCAAGGAGCCCCGCCTCTACCTGCCCAGGCTGGAGATGCGCCTGGAGCTCTTCAAGAAGGCCAGCCAGAAGCAGCAGGGGGAGGAGTGGGAGCGCCTGAGGAAGCTTCTGGAAAAGCCCGCGGGGCTCAAGGACGAGGACCTGGCCCCCTTTGAGGGGCTCATCCCCCCTAAGGGCAACCTCCGCACCGCCTGGGAAGGGCTGAAGCGGGCGGTGCACACCCTAGGCGTCCTCCGGCAGGGCATCCCCCACCAGGTGCTGAACGCCAAGCACCACGCCAAGGAGGCGGAGATCGTGGCCCAGGCGGGCCGGAGCAAGACCGTCACCATCGCCACCAACATGGCGGGCCGGGGCACGGACATCAAGCTGGGGGGCAACCCCGAGTACCTGGCGGCGGCCCTCTTGGAGAAGGAGGGCTTCGACCGGTACGAGTGGAAGGTGGAGCTCCTCATCAAGAAGCTGGTCATGGGCCAGGACCCTTCCCGAGGGGAGCAGCTTGAGGAGGAGGCCCGGGTCCTGGCCCGGGAGCTCGGGGTGAAGGAGGAGCTCCTGGAGAGGATCCGCCAGATCCGGGACGAGTGCCGGGCGGACGAGGAGCGGGTCCGGGCCCTGGGGGGCCTTTTCATCCTGGGCACGGAGCGGCACGAGTCCCGCCGCATCGACAACCAGCTAAGGGGCCGGGCCGGGCGCCAGGGGGACCCGGGGGGGAGCCGTTTCTACGTGAGCTTCGACGACGACCTCATGCGGCTCTTCGCCTCGGAGCGGGTCATCGCCATGCTGGACCGCATGGGTTTCGACGACTCCGAGCCCATCGAACACCCCATGGTGACCCGCTCGATCGAAAGGGCCCAGAAGCGGGTGGAGGACCGCCACTTCGGGGTGCGCAAGCAGCTCCTGCAGTTCGACGACGTGATGGCCCGCCAGCGGGAGGTGATCTACGCCCAGCGCCGCCTCATCCTCCTGGGGAAGGACGAGGAGGTGCGGGAGGCCGCCAGGGGGATGGTGGAGGAGGCGGTGGCCGCCGTCGCCGAGAACTTCCTGAACCCCCAGATCCATCCCGAGGACTGGGACCTGGAGGGCCTCAAGGCCGCCCTCCTGGACACCGCGCCCCAGCTCGGGGACTTCCCCTTTGAGGGGCTTCGCGCCCTGAAGCCCGAGGAGGGGGTGGAGCGGCTTTTGGAGGCCGCCCTCAAGGCCTACGAGGCCCGGGAAGAGGAGCTTTCCCCGCCCCTCATGCGGGCGGTGGAGCGCTTCGTGATCCTCAACGTGGTGGACTCCGCCTGGAAGGAGCACCTGCACAACCTGGACGTGCTCCGCCAGGGCATCTTCCTCCGGGGCTACGGCCAGAGGGACCCCTTCCAGGAGTACAAGATCGAGGCCACCCGGCTCTTCAACGAGATGGTGGCCTTCATCAAGGGGGAGGTGGCCAAGTTCCTCTTCCGCCTCAAGGTGGAGGCGGAGCCCGTGCGCCCGGTGCGGGAGGCCCCCTATGTGCCCGTGCCCGCTCCCCAGGCGCAGCAGGCCAGTCCCTTCGGGACGGAGCGGAAGCGGCCCGCCACCCCCCCACCCCAGCCGGGCCTCTCCCGGGCCGAGCGGCGGCGGATGATGCGGGAGGAGAAAAAGCGCAAGAGGGGGTGAGCAAACCAGGCCGGGCCCTCCGCCCCGGCTTGCGCCGCGAGGGTCCCCGCTTGCCCGGGGCCGAGGGCGGATGGGGCTAGACCTCCACCTGGAGGCTTGCCGGGTCCAGGTTGGTGTAGACGTGCTGCACGTCGTCCAGGTCCTCCAGGGCCTCCACCAGGCGCAGGACCTTGGCGGCTTCCTCGGGGCCCAGGGCCACGGTGTTCTGGGGGTGCTGCACCACCTCCACCGCCTCCACGGGGATGCCCCGCCCCTTGAGGGCCTCGGCCATGCGGTAGGCCTCCGCGGGGTCGGTGTAGAGGGTGAGGCTTTGGCCCTCCTCTTCCAGATCCAGGGCCCCGAGCTCAATGGCCGCCTCCTGGGCGGCCTCGGAGTTCTGGCAGACGATCACCCCTTTGCGCTCGAACTGCCAGGCCACGCTCCCCGAGGCGCCCAAGGAGCCTCCGTGCTTGCCGAAGACGTGGCGCACCTCCCCGGCGGTGCGGTTGCGGTTGTCCGTGAGGGCGTAGACCAGGAGGGCCACCCCCCCGGGGGCGTAGCCCTCGTAGACGATCTCCTCGTACTGCTCGGCCCCTTCCCCGCCCCCTTGGAGCTTCTGCAGGAGGCGCTCGATGTTCTCCATGGGGACGTCGTCGGCCCGGGCGGCCTCGATGGCGTTCCGGAGCTGGACGTTGGCCTCAGGAAGAGGGCTTCCCCCCGCGCGGGCCGCCGCCTGGATGGCCCTGAGGTGCTTGGAGATGATCTTGCCGCGCTTGAGGTCGTTGGCGGCCTTTTTGCGCTTGATCTGGGCCCACTTGCTGTGACCCGCCATGGCTCACCCCACCCATTATAGCCGGGGCCTCCGCCCCGCCCTCGCCCCCTCCCCCGGGGTTAGGGGGTCCTCAGGGCCTGTTCCAGGAGCCGCTGCCACTCCTCGTAGGCCAGGAAGCCCCCGTACCGCACCCCGTTGATGAAGAAGGTAGGGGTGCCGGTGAGGCCCAGGTCCGTGGCCAGCTTCTGGTCCGCCAGGACCCCCGCGCGGTGGCGCTCGGAGGCCAGGCAGCGGGCGAAGGCGCCCTCGTCCAGGCCCAGCTGGCCGGCCAGGTCCAACAGGTAGCGGTCCAGGACCGTTCCCTGGAGCCCACCCCAGGAGGCGGCGGCCCGCATGAGGACCTCGTGGTAGAGGGCGTAGCGCCCCTGCTCGTGGGCGCAGGCCGCGGCCTCCCCGGCCCGGATCACCTGGGCTTGGCCGGGGAAGGGGAAGTCCCGGAAGAGGTAGCGCACCTTGCCGGTGTCGATGTACTCGGCCTTGAGCCGGGGTAGGACCTCGAGGGCGTGGCGCTGGCAGAAGCCGCAGAGGTAGTTGGAGAAGTCCACCACGGTTACCGGGGCGTCCTCCCGGCCCAGGGCGAAGCGGGCCCCCTGGGCGGGGTCCAGCCCCCGCTGCCCCTTGGGGCCCCAAAGGATCCAGCCCAGGCCCAAAAGGGCCAGGACCAGGACCGCAAGAACCAAAGCCCGCGGCATGGGCCTACTTTACCACGCCCCGGGTGAGAAGGCCTTAGCCCGGGTAGGGGGCCTGCCGGGCCTCCCCCTCGGGGGTGACGTAGAAGGGGCTGGTGTCGGTGGAAACCAGGGTCTCCCGGTCCAGGGCCTCCTGCAGATCCTTGGGCAGGACGAAGAGGGCCTCGAGGTAGGGGGCCGTGAGGTGCCGGAGCGCCAGGCCCCGCTCCCGGATCCGGGCCTCCATCACCCCCTCGGAGAAGGCGGCGGGGTCGAAGGCATCCGAGGCCAGGAGGAAGCCGAAGTTGAGGAAGAAGCCCGGGACGTGGTTCTTGTAGCTGCGCACGTAGCGGAAGGCCTCCCGCACCGTGCGGTGGACCACGGGGTGCACCCGGTGGTGGCTGAGCAGGACCATCCCCGCCTGCATGCCCATGACCCCGCCCGGGTTCAGGTGGGCCTTCACCAGGCGGTAGAACTCCACCGTGTAGAGGAGCCTGGCGGGGTTGTCTTCCCCCACGGGGTCCGTGAGGTCGATGATGATGGCATCGTATGTTTCCTGGGTGTGCTCTAGATAAGCCCGGGCGTCCTCGATGATCAGGACTGTCCTGGGGTCGTCGAAGGCTCCCTGATGCCACTCGGGCATATGCCGCTTGGCCACCTCCACCAGCTCCCCGTCGATGTCCACCATCACCGCCCGCTCCACCGTGGGGTGCTTGAGGGCCTCCCGCAGGGTGGCCCCTTCCCCGCCCCCCACGATGAGGACCGTCCTGGGCTCGGGATGGGCCAGCATGGCGGGGTGGACCAGGGTCTCGTGGTAGACGTACTCGTCCCTTTCCGTGCTCTGCACGTCCTTGTCCAGGACCAGCACCTTGCCGAAGCCCCGGGTCTCGAAGAGGAAGTAGTCCTGGTATCGGGTGCGGCCCGCGGCCACCACCCGCTCCATCCGCCGCACCAGGGTTTCGTAGGGGGTGAGGTGTTCGAAGAAGTACATGCCGTAGTCCATGGCTTCAACCTCCCTGCTGGCCGCCAAAGGCCCGGCGCCGGATGGCGTGTTCCGTTCCCCGCCAGTAGCGGAAGGCCGACTCCTCCTTGGCCCCGAAGGCCCGGGAGAGGCCCTTCAGGACCTCCTCCGGGTCTACCCCGTCCCGGTAGAAGTAGAGGTCCAGGGCGGCCGAGGCCCCGTCCTCGGGCCAGGTGTGGATCATCACCGCGGCCACCGGGCTCACCACCGCCGCCGAAAGCCCCTGGGGGTGAAACTTGTAGACCACGGACTGGGCCGAGCCCCTGGGGGCCCCCAGGCGCATCACCGCGTCCAGGAGGGCTGCCTCCACCATCTTGGGGTTTTCCAGCACCTCCAGGTCACACCCGTAGATCTCCGCCACCCAGCGCCCGCCCGGCACCGCTTCCACAAGGGGCCATCATAGCACATCCCCTAGCCAAAAAACTCCTTGAGCTGATCCTTGCTGACCAGCACCTCCCGGGGCTTGGAGCCCTTGGCGGGGCCCACGATGCCCATGGCCTCCAGGGCGTCCATGAGCTTCCCGGCCCGGGCGTGGCCGATGGCAAGGCGGCGCTGCAGCCGGCTCACCGAGCCTTGGCCCTCCTCCACCACGATCTCCGCCGCCTTCCTCAGGAGGGGGTCGGAGAAGTCCACCTCGCCCAAAGCCCCTTCCGGCCCTTTGGGGGGCTCGAAATCGGCCCCGTAGGCCTCGGCGAAGCGGTCCTCGAAGCTCTGGCCCCGCAGGAAGCTCGCCAGGCGGCCCACCTCCTCTTCGGAGAGGTAGGGCACCTGGAGGCGCACCGGTTTGGGCAGGCCCGGCTGGTGGAAGAGGGCGTCCCCCTGACCGATGAGCTTCTCCGCCCCTTGGGTGTCCAGGATGGTGCGGGAGTCGAAGCCGCTGGCCACGGCGAAGGCCAGGCGGGCGGGGATGTTCACCTTGATGAGGGAGGTGAGGATGTCCACGCTGGGCCGCTGGGTGGCGAGGACCAGGTGCATGCCCGTGGCCCGGCTCATCTGGGCCAGGCGCAGGATGGCCGCCTCTACCTCCTTGGGGGCGGTCATCATCAGGTCGGCCAGCTCGTCCACCACGATGATCAGGTAGGGAAGGGTCTCCCCCCCTTCCCGCTCCACCTTGGCGTTGTACTGCTCCAGGTTCCGGGCCCCCACCCCGCTCATCAGGCGGTAGCGGCGCTCCATGTGGGCCACAGCGCCCTGCAGGACCCCGGCCGCCTCCTCGGGGCCCGTGACCACGGGGCGCACCAGGTGGGGGATGCCCTCGTAGGGGGTGAGTTCCACCATCTTGGGGTCGATGAGGAGGAGGCGGAGGTGGGTGGGAAGGTGCTTAAAGAGGAGGCTGGCGATAAGCACGTTGATGGCCACGCTCTTACCGCTTCCGGTGGAGCCGGCGATGAGGAGGTGGGGCATCTTGGCGAGGTCTTTGACCCAGATCTCCCCCTCGAGGCTCTTGCCCAGGACCAGGGGGAGGAGGGCCTTGGCGTTCTGGAAGGCAGGGGAGAGGACGGCCTCGGAGAAGCGCACCACCTCCCTTCTGGGGTTCGGTACCTCCAGGCCCACGGTGTTCTTGCCCGGGATGGGGGCCTCCACCCGCACCGCCCCCACCGCCAGGGCCCGGGCCAGGTCGTTTTGCAGGCTCTGGATGCGGCTGATCTTCTCCCCCGGGGCGGGGAGGAGCTCGTAGCGGGTCACGGTGGGGCCCCGGGCGTGGCCCACCACCTCCGCCTGCACCCCGAAGTGGCGGAGGGTTTCCCCGATGGCCCTTTTGAGGCGCTCGGCTTCCTCCTCCAGGCCCCGGGAGGCGGTCCTGGGCTCCGGGGGGTCCAGGAGGTCGGGGCTGGGCAGGGCGAGGGCGGTGCCGGGGGGCCTCACCGCCGCCGCCCGGGCGGGCTCGGGCCGGGGCGGGGGGTCCTGGGGGGCCGGGGCGGGGTCGGGAAAGACCAGGTCCAGGTCTAAGGGCTCGGGTTCGGGGGCGGGCGGCGTGGGGGACCGGAAGGCGGCGGGGTCGGGGGGAGGGTTGCCGGTGAGGAGGGCCCGGAGGGCTTCCCTTTGCACTTCGGGGGAGAGGTCCAGGAAGGGCAGCCAGCGGGCGAGCCCCGCCTGGCGGCCCTCCAGGTCCTCGAGGAGCCCGGAAAGCTCCTCCCACCGCGCCTGGCGCTCCGCCTTGAGCCGTAGCCCCCGCAGGAGCCCCGAGGGGGTGGGCCGCAAGGGGGGGAGGGGCAGGAGGGCTTTGAGCCGGGCCATGAGGGCCCGGGCTTCCAGGAGCAGGGCCGCCCGCCGCTCTTCCAAGGCGTCCCTTAAGGGGCCTTGCCCCGGCAGGGGGGTTTTCAGCCCCTGGATGAGGGCGCTCAGGCGGGGTTCCAGGGGCCGGTGGTCCTCCTCCATGCGCCGCCTGAGCTCCGCCACGCGCTCTTCCAGAAAGGCCTTCAGGGCCCCCTCCACCTCGGGCAGCTCCGCGGGGGAGAGGCTTCCCGCCAGGGCCTTGAGGGCGGTGTGCTCCGGGTACAGGCGGGCCAGGAGGGCCACCTTGCGGCGCAGGAGCAGGGCCTTCAGCCAGTAGCGGGCCCGCCGCACCCCCGCCACCCCCAGGCGCAGGCCGCTGAGGAGGAGGTGCAGGGGGGGGTTGCGCCGCCACAGGTCCAGGACCAGGGAGGCGAGGAGGAGGGGGAGGAGGTGGCCTAGGCTCCCCACCCGGGCGGCGAGGAGCTCCCCTAAGGCCGCCCCCAGGCGGCCTCCCAGGGGTCCCAGGAGGGGCAGGAGGGCCAAGGCCAGGAGGAAGAGGAAGAGGAGGTGGCGCAGCAGGGGCCCCAGGGGCCTTTCCCGGTACAGGAAGCCCGCCAGCAGGAAGAGGCTCGGGGGCAGGAGGTAGGCGGGAAGCCCAAAGGCCTGGTAGAGGTGCCGGCGCAAGAACTCCCCCAGGGCCCCGGTGTCCAGGGGAAGGAGGGGGGAGAGGAGGAAGAGACCTAGGGCCCCCACGAGGGCGGCCAGGGCCTCGAGGTCGCGGTTGCGGGAGGGTCTCGCGGGCTTCCGCTTGGCCATCGGAAAGATTATAAGGCTGGGCCGGGGGGCACCCTTTAAGGGAAGCCCCCCGGCGGAGGATCCCCAGGGGACAAGGGGAGCCAGCGGGGGTTAACGCCTAAGCTCGCGGATCACCGCCTGGGTGAGGTCGGTGTTCTCGTCGGCGTAGACCACCAGGCCCGACTGGGCGGCCACTTGGCGGCTCATGACCACGGAGAAACCCTGGGCTTTGGCCACCCGGGCGATGGCCTGGTCCACCTCCTCCAGGATGGGTTGGAGCACGGGGTTCTGCCGCTCCTGCCACTTCCTTACCGTGTCCTGGTAGGTCTTGAGAAGGGCCTCGTAGTCCTGCCGCTCCCGGGCAGTGGCCTGTCCCGAGCGCACCTTCTGGTCCAGGGGCCTCAGCCTCTCCTCCAGGGGGGCGATCTCCCGGCGGGCCTGGGCCTGGAGGTCCTGCACCCTGCGGTAGTCCGGATGGGCCTGGATCAAGGCGTCGGCGTCCACGAAACCGATGCGGCTGGCGGGGGTTGGGTTTTGCGCCAGCATGGGGGCGAGGAGGGCCCCCAAGACCACCAGGGCGAGAAGGAGGTAACGGCTCATGGTGCCAAGCTTACGGGAGGAGGGTTAGCCCAGGGTGAGAGGAAGCTTTCTTGCGCTTGGGCTAGGGTATGGGGTAGCCTTGCCCCCGGAGGTGAGACCATGCGCAAGGCGATGCTCCTGGTGTTACTTCTCCTCGTCGGCAGCGTGGGTCTGGCCCAGCGGGCGGTTTCCTTCCGCCTCTCCCTGCCCCAGGCGGGCCCCGGGTTGGGGCTGGGCCTGGAAGCGCCCTTGGAGCAGAACCTGGCCTTCCGGGGTTTCGTGGACCTTTACCCCGGAGGCCCGAGCTTCCTGGCGGCGGGGGAGCTCCTCTTTAAGCCCGACCTGGGCCAGGTAGACCGGAACCTGCGGGGCATCCGGCCCTACTTCGGCGGGGGCCTGGGGGCCCGGTTCGCTGCCGCTACCGACCTGGGGCTCCACCTCTCCCTGGGGGTGGAGGTCCTCCTCGATGCCCGGACCGGCCTCTTCCTGGACGGGGAGTACCTCTACCCCTTCGGGGGCGGCCGCTTTGGCCGGGTGGTCATCGGGGCCAACCTGCGCTAGGGGCCCCTGGGGTTTCCCCTCTCCAGGTTCCTGGAGGGGGGACATTTTTCTTCTGCCCTTAGGGTAGACTGGAGACCGGAGGTGAACGCATGCTGGTCAAGGACTGGATGACCAAGGATCCCTTCACCGTGGCCCCGGACACCCCCGTGCTGGAGGCTATCAAGCTCCTGAAGCAAAAGGGTTTCCGCCGCCTGCCGGTGGTGAGGGAAGGGAAGCTCCTGGGCCTCGTCACCGACAAAGACCTCAAAGACGCCATGCCCTCCAAGGCCACCACCCTCTCCGTCTGGGAGATGAACTACCTCCTCTCCAAGCTCACGGTGCAAGAGGTGATGGCCAAGCCCGTGATCACCGTGGCGGCCGACGAGCCTTTGGAGAAGGCGGCGCTTCTCATGGAAGAGCGCAAGATCGGGGGACTGCCGGTGATGGAGGAGGAGAGGCTGGTGGGCATCATCACGGTGACCGACGTGCTCAGGGCCTTTATCGAGGTGCTGGGCCTCAAGCTGGGGGGGTTGCGGGTCACCGTGGACATCCCCGACGTGCCCGGGGCCCTGGCTCAGATGGCCCAGGCGGTGCCTCCGGCCAATATCCTCTCCATCGCCACCGCCGCCCACCTGGAGGGCTACCAACGCCTGGTCCTAAGGGTGGTGGGGGAGGGCGTGGAGGGGGTCCCGGAAAGGCTCAGGGCCGCCGGGGAGCGGGTGGTGGACGTGCGGCCCGGCTGAGGGGGGCCTTAGACGCCGTTGCGGTAGGCGGGATAGGAACCCAGGACTTTGAGGAAGGCGGCCCGCCGCAGGAGCCCGAGGAGGGCCTGGGCGGGCCCGGGGTCTTCCAGGTGGCCTTCCAGGTCCAGATAGAAGAGGTAGCTGAAGGGCTTGTCCCGCCGGGGCCGGGACTCCAGCTTGGTGAGGTTCACCCCGGCCTCGGCGAAGACGGTGAGGGCTTCCAAAAGCCCTCCGGGCCGGTGCCGCACCGCGAAGACGACGCTGGTCTTGTGGGGGCCCTCGCCGCGCTCGGCCTCCTTGCGCCCGATGACGAAGAAGCGGGTGTAGTTGTGGGGGTAGTCCTCGATGTTCTCCGCCAGGACCTGCAGGCTATAGAGCTCCGCCGCCCGGCGGCTGGCGATGGCCCCTACCCCGGCCTCGGGGCTTTCCGCCAGGGCCCGGGCGGCCCCGGCGGTGTCGTAGACCGGGATGGGGGTGAGGCGCATCCGGGCCAGGAAGCCGTCGCACTGGGCCAGGGCCTGGGGGTGGCTTTTCACCGCCTTGAGGTCCTTGAGTTCCATCCCCTTGGGGGCCAGGAGGCAGTGCTCCACCCGGTGGACCACCTCCCCCACCACGTGCAGGTCGCTTTCCAGGAGGAGGTCGTAGGTCTGGTTGATGCTGCCCGCGGTGGTGTTTTCCACCGGCACCACGCCCAGGTCCGCCTCTCCCAGCTCCACCGCCTCGAAGACCTGGTGGAAGGTGGGAAAGCCCACGGGCAGGGCGCCGGGGAAAGTTTTGAGCAGGGCCTCCTCGCTGTAGGCTCCTTCCGTGCCCTGGAAGGCGATCCTCATGCCCCTCATGGTACACCCCTCGGGTAGACAGGGGGGAGGGGGCTCCCTTAGCATGGCCCCTGTGGCGCGGCTTTTGGTGGTGGACGACGATCCCGGCATCCGCCGCCTTCTGGAGGTGGTCTTTTCCGGCGCGAACCACGAGGTGGTGCTGGCGGACTCCGCCAAGGCCGCTTTGGCATACCTGCGCCGGGAGACCCCGGACCTCATCCTCTTGGACGTGCTCCTCCCTGACATGGACGGCCTCACCCTCCTGGGGCGTATCCGGGCGGTACGCCGCCTCGCCAAGGTGCCCGTGGTCATGCTCACCGGCGGCGGGGAGGAGCTTTCGGGGCCGAGCCGCGCTTTGGGGGCGGACCTCTTCCTGGAGAAACCCGTGAGCAGCCGCAGGCTGCGCCAGGCGGTGGAGGGCCTCCTTTCCCGCCAGGGCTACCTCCTGCCGGGGGGGAGCGGGTGGCCTCCTTGGCCCAGGTGCGGGAGCGCTTGCGGCAGGCCTTGCCCGAGGAAGGCCGTTTCCGGGCCCTCTGGCTCAGGACGGGAAGCCGCCGGGCCCTCCTCGCCAACCTGGTGGCCAAGGGCTGGACCGAGGCCCTTCTGCGCCGCGTCCTCCCCGGGGCGTACGACCTTTACGACCTCCTGGGGCATCTGGCCTACGGCTGGCCCCTGGTGCCCCTGGGGGAGCGGGCCGCCCGGGTCCAGGATCCCCGCTTCGCTCCCCTGCTCGCGGGGTACCGGATGCAGGGGCGGCTGCCCTTGGAGGGGGACGGGCTCTTGGAGGAGCTGGCCCAGATCCTGTACGCTTAGGGGATGGCCGAGCCCCTGGAGGTCACCGAACCCGAGGCCTGGAACCGCCTGGTCTCGGGCCTTCCCATCACGAGCCCCCTCCAGTCCTGGGGCTGGGGGGAGGTGAAGCGGCTCTCCGGCTGGACCCCCCGCCGCCTGGCGGTCCACGGGGAAGGGGGCCTTTTGGGCGCGGCCCAGGTCCTCCTCAGGCCCCTGCCCGGGGGGTGGCGCCTGGCCTACGCCCCCCGGGGTCCGGCCCTGGGGCGCCTCGGCGACCTGCCCGCGGTGGCCCGGGCCCTGGCCCGGGGTCTTGGGGCCACCCACCTGCTTTTGGAGCCGGAGGCGGGCCTGGGGGCGGAGGAGCCCCTCCCCGCCTTCCCGGGCCTCCTCCCCGAGGAGCCCATCCAGCCCGCCTACACCCTCTGGCTGGACCTCACCCAGGGGGAGGAGGCCCTCCTCAGGGGTATGAAGGAGATGCACCGCCGAAACGCCCGCCTGGCCCTGAAGCGCACGGAGCTCTCCGTGGAAGGGGAGGAGGCCTTCCCCGAGTTCTTCCGCCTCTTCCAGGAGACCAACCGCCGGGCCCGGCTCCTGCAGCACTCCGAGGACTACTACCGGGCGGTGCTCCGGGCCATGAACCAGCCCCTGGGGGAGGCCTTCCTCGCCCTGGCCCGCAAGGAGGGGGAGGCCCTGGCGGCGGGGCTCTTCGTGGGCTTCGCCGGCAAGGTGGCCTACCTCTACGGGGGGAGCAGCCGCACCCACCCCGAGGCCAAGGCCCCCATGGGCATGCACCTGGCTGCCATCCGCCACGCCATGGCGAAGGGCTACCGGGTCTATGACCTTTGGGGCGTGCCCCAAAACCCGGAGGGCAGCCACGCCGAGGGCATATGGCGCTTCAAGGAGGGGTTCGGGGGCCGGAGGGTGCGGTTTCCCGCCTACGCCCTGCCCCTCTCTCCCCTCTACCGGCCCTTGCAGATCCTCCTCCGCCTGCGCAAGACCTGGACCAACCTGCGGGTGCGGGGAAGCCCCCGGGATGTGCTGGGCTAGAACTTCCTGTCATCTTTCTCAAGGGTCTGGGGATAAGGTGAGGGCGTGGTGCGGCTTCTCCTGGCCCTAGCCTTTCTCCTGGCCCTGGCCCTCCTGCTCCCCCACCCGGAGGGGCCTACCGAGCCCCCTCCGGTGCGGCTTTACGGGGTGACCCTCTACCTCTACCCCGAGGAGGAGGGGGTGGTGTGGCGCTTCCAGGCGGAGGAGATGGCGGAGGAGGGGGGGGTCTTCCGCATCCGGGGAGGGATCCGGGGGGAGCGGCTCGTGGAGGGGCGGCTGGACCTGCGTCTCTTCGCCCCCGAGGTAGCGGTGGAGGCCGGGGACGACCTGCGGGCCCCCCAGGCCCAGGTGGAGATCCTGGAGGGCTGCTACCGCCTAGAGCTCTCCGCCCCTTCGGGGGGCGCGGTCCTCATCCGGCAGCGGGAGGGGTTTATGGCCCCCTGGGTGCGCCTCGAGGCCCCCAACCTCAGGGGCGAGGCCCAGGCCTTCCGCGCCGACTTCGCCCTGGAGCGCATGGAGGCGGAAAACCCCCGCTTCGAGTTTCCCGCCGGGGGGGCCTTCGGCCCCTGCACCGTGGAAGGAGGTCGCTCGTGAGGGAAGGGATCTGGCTTTTGCTGGCGCTTTGGGCGGGCCTGGCCCTCGCGGCCGCGGGGGTCCGGGTGATCCAGGTGGAGGGGGGGAGGCTTTCGGGGGACCTGCGCTTTGGCCCCTGGACCTTCGAGGGGGAGGTGCGGGGGCGGGTGAAGGACCTCCTGATCCAGGCCCCCCGGGCCACCCTCACCGCCCCCCCGGGCCGGACCATGCAGCAGGCCGAGGGGGAGCGGGAGGCCCGTTTCGAGGGCGGGGTGGTGGTCCGCCGGGGCCGGGTGGAGGCCCAGGGTCCGGCCCTGGTCTACCGGGAGCGCACGGGGGAGGGGGAGCTTTTGGGCCCCGCCCGCATGCGCCAGGAGCCCCGGCCGGGGGAGGACGCCGTGGAGGTGGAGGCCCGGCGCATGACCTTCCAGGTGGACACCGACACCTCCACCAGCGAGGGGGCCCTCCTCAGGAGCGGCAACCAGGAGGGCCGGGCGGCCCTGGTCTACTACGAGGAGGAAAGGGGCCTGGCCGTCCTCACCGACCCCCGGGAGGTGGTCCTGCTGCGCAAGCGCCGGGAGGGGGACCTGGTGATCCGGGCCAAGGAGGTGCGGAGCCTCACCGGGGCCAAGCGGCTCATCGCCACCGGGGGGGTGCGCCTCGAGGACGGGGACCTGGTGACGGTGGGGGAGAGCCTCTACTACGACGACACCACCGGGGAGGCCCTCGTCCTGGGCCGCCCCGCGGTGAGCGAGAACCGGAAGGAGGGGTTCCGGCTTTCGGGCAGCACCCTCCTCCACAACGTGAACCGCCGCCAGGTGCGGGTCTACGGCCAGCCCTTCCGCCTGCCCGCGGCGGAGTTCCGCAAGCTGGGGGAGAGGTGAGGTGAGGCCCCCGCCCGGTCCCTCCCTGCTCGGGGTCCTCCGGCGAGGGGGAGGCTGGCGGGCCTGCCTGGCCCTGGCCGCCCTCCTCGGCGTGGCCGCCCAGGAGGCCTTCCGTCCCCAGGTGGAGCTCCTGCGGGGGGAGAAGCGGGTGGTGGCCTCGGTGAGCGGGGAGGAGGGGAGCCTCTTCTACGCCGACTACGGGGACCTCCTGGTGGGCCGCCTTCTGGCCCTCTCCCCCGAGAGGGTCCAGGTGGAGGAGCAGGCTTTCTTCCTGGACGGGGGGAGCGTCCTGGAAGAGGGACTGGAGCTCGGGCAGGAGGTGGAGGCGGCCTTCAACCCCGACTACCGGCGGGAGGGCCTTCCCTACCTCCTGCGCCTAAGGCGGGCGGGGGAGGGGCGGGCGGAGCGCTACCTGCGCCTGGTCCTCTACGACCCCCAAGGGGTGGAGGTGCGCCTTGGGGAGGGGGTGGAGGCCCGGGGTCCCCTGGCGGTGGTGGAGCGGGGGGGGCAGGAGGAGCTTCTCCTCTTGGGGGGAAGGGCCCGCTACCTGGAGGAGGCAGGGCACCTGGACCTGCGCCCCGAAGCGGGGGAGGTGTGGCTTCAGGAGGGCCAGGTGCGGGTCCGGGGCCAGCGGCTGCGGTACCGGAACGACACCGGCGAGGCCTTCCTGGAGGGCCCCCTCGAGGTCCTTCGGGAAGGGGAGAGGCCCCTGGTGGGCCAGGCGGGCGCCTTGCGCTACCGCCTGGACGAGGACCGGCTCTGGCTCCTCGGGGGGGTGGAGTTCCGCCAGGGGGAGCGGGTGACCCGGGCGGCGCGGGCTCTGGTGCAGGAGAAGGAGGGGTACGCCTACCTCTTCGGGGAGGTGGAGAGCCGGGACGAGCGGGGCTTCGTCCGCGGGGACCGGGTGCGCTACGCCTTGGGCACGGGGGAGGTGGTGGTCCTGGGCCGGGTGGCGGGGGAGTTCCGGGAGGAGTAACGCCCCCCCGCCCCCGCTAGGGGAAGGCCGCCAAGGGTATAAGGCCCCCGCGCCCTTGGGCTGACGGCGAAGCTGGGGCGAGGGTGGGAGGCCACCCCCTCGGGCTCGGGGCTCCGGGCGGCCGGAGGGAGGGCTGAACCTGGACAGACACATGTG
>NZ_SIJL01000017.1 GCF_004307015.1 Thermus thermamylovorans | reverse complement strand
GGGCCTGCCGGAGGCTTCCGGAGAGGAGGTCCGGGAGGAGTGATAAGAACTCCGCATGACCTCATCCGTTAGCATCGATTCATGCAATTGGCCAAACACCAACGCCGCCTCATGCTGGAGCTCAAGAACCCTCCCCACCCCGACAACCTCCACGCCCTCTACCGGGACACGGAAGACCCGGTGGAACGAGCCCGCTGGCACGCCCTATGGCTCCTCGCCACCGGCCACCCCATCCCTCAGGCGGCCAACTACTCCGAACACTGGGTCCGCACCGTGGTCCATCGCTACAACTAAGGGGGCATGGAGGCCATGGCTGACTTGCGCCACCGCAACCGGGGTAAGCCTCCCCTTCTTCCCCCAGAGGTCCAGGAGGCCTTCCGCCAAGCCCCCCATCCTCGGGATGGCCTGTGGACCATCCGCAACGCGGCGGAGTGGCTGGCTTTCCGAGGTCAGGGGCGAAGCCCGTGCCTTGAAGCTGGGGCGCCTTGTGGACCCCAGGCGGGCTCGGAGCTGGATGCGGAGGCTGGGATTTGCCCCCTTACGCCCCCGGCCCAGGCACCGGGAACGGGGGCTGGAAGAGGGGGAGGCGTTTAAAAAACCTTTTCCTGGTCGTGTTCCTTCTGCACTACTTCTTCCTTGGGCTTCGGGTAGAGCTCTGGGCTTTCAACGGTCACGCGCCAGCGTAGCTTGCCCACCGCTTGGGCTTGAAGCCCATCCGCCGTCGGATATGGGCTTTACGGGGCAGGACCCCTTTGGTCTGGGAAAGGCCCCGCTGGTGGCTTTACGTCTACACCTTCGTGCGGCCCAGCATGGGGGAGAACAAGCACTGGCTGTTGCCCTTGATGAACACGGAGAGCCTAGGGGTGGTTCTGGAAGCTATCGCACGGACCAGAGGGGCGGGAAGGGGGGAGTGGGTCTTGGTGGTTCTGGACCGGGCGGGGTGGCACACCTCCACCAGGTTGCGGGTACCCGAGGGGGTGGGGCTGGTTTTCTCACCGCCCTATTCCCCCGAGTTGCAGCCTGTGGAGCGGGCGTGGTCCCTTGTAGATGCGGTGGTGGCCAGTGTAGATGCGGTGGTGGTCAACGGGCAGGTGGGGACGGAAGAGGAGCTTTGGAAGCGGGTGGAGGCGCAGTGCGCTTACCTCCAGACCCAGCACGACCTTATCCGGAGCTACACCCTCTTCCGCTGGTGGCCGGGAGGATGCTAAGGAAGGGGTTTAAAGGGAGTTCTTATGACCCCTCTGCCGCTTGCGGAAGTAGGGGTAGACCGTGGACGGGTGGGGCAGGTCGGGAACCTGCGCCTCGGGCATGACGGGGTATGGCCTGCCACCCTATGCCATTTTCCAGGACGTACAGGATCCCGTTGACGATCCCCCTGCGGGGCACCTTAGCCGGGCAGCCCCCGGGCTTGGGGGTGGTAGTCAGGGGCTCAAGGAGGGCCCGCTCCTCGTTGCTGCGTTCGCCAGGATAGGATGGGCGTATCATCCGCACCCTTCGAGCGTACAGGACTTTTGCGATAGTTTCTGACTGTTCCGTTATGGTGGACGAGAGCCTTGATCGGTGGGGAAAAACTCCCTAAGCTAGCTTTCAAAGGGGGTTAGAATGGGGCTGGTTAAAAGAAACATCAAATTCCTCCAACTCTTTATCCTTCTCTTTGTTGGGGCATGTGGTTTCGTCAGTCATGTACCCGATCAACGTATTCCTCGCCTACACCCCGCTACGCCAGGTTATCTAATTGGCAATTGCGATAACCTTGCCACAAAGCTACTTCACCTAGAGGGTTTATCGATCGAGGCTCTTTCCACAATCCCCACAGGGGGAGTGACTTTTCAGGGACGTGCCATATCAGAGCACTGCCTGCTAAGAGCGAAGGTCTACGAACGGACCAGTCCAGTTGACCAACAAACATATGCCATCTCTTTCGAAATGAGGTTGCCCAAAGCATGGAATGGTCGGTTTTGGTACCAGGGCAATGGGGGCCTAGACGGCAATGTAGTTCCAGCACTTGGCAACTTGTCTGGTGAATCTGCCCTTGAGCAGGGTTTTGTTGTCCTTAGCTCAGACGCAGGCCATAATGCGGCCCAGAATCCCTTTTTCGGACTGGATCCCCAAGCGCGCTTAGACTATGGCTACCAAGCTGTTGGCAAGCTAGTACTCTTAGCAAGGGAAGTCATTAAAGTAGCTTATGGGAGATATCCTGATCGATCATATATTGGCGGATGCTCTAACGGAGGGCGCCATGCTTTAGTAGCGGCTTCCCGATACTCCCAACTATTCGATGGTTTTGTAGCCGGTGCTCCCGGGTTAGATCTGCCCTTAGCAGCCTTGGCAAATATCTGGGGAGCACAAAAATACGCTACTATTGCCACAGGCGACCCAAGGACACCAACCGGTTTGGGCACCGCTTTTACAGGGCAAGAGCGCGCGACTATTGCTCAAGCATTGCTCGATCGCTGTGATATGTTGGATGGGCTCAAAGACGGGTTGGTTTTCGACACGCACCGATGCCAAGTCCTGTTTGATTTAAGCAGGGACATACCAACGTGCGTGACCTCTCGCGACGGGAACTGTCTAACCCAAGACCAAAAAGAGGTTCTGAAAGAGATCTTTTCTGGGGCGAAAAGAGGCAGCGGAGAGTCTTTTTACGCCCCCTTCCCGTTCGACACGGGCATAACCTCTCAAGGTTTTGCATTCTGGGAATTTACGGCCCCCCTCGTTTTAGACTCGGGTGCGGTTGCCTTCGTCTTCCAGACACCACCAGCTAGCCCAATTGGATTTAACGGTCCAGAGTTTGCCCTCACCGCAGATGTAGATCGACTTCTTGACAGCTTTTATGCATCTGTCCCACCTTACAACGAAGCAAGCATGGACTTCATGAATCCCTTAGATCGCCACAACTTGGACCACCTGCGCAATAGAGGCGCAAAGCTTCTCCTATATCATGGCGTTAGCGATCCCATCTTTAGTGTCAATCACTCAATTAGTTGGTATAGCACCTTGGCTGGGAAATATGGCGGGTTTGAACAGGTAACCAGTTTTGCCCGCCTTTTCACTGTACCTGGCATGGGTCATTGTAGCGGTGGTCCTTCCACAGACCTTTTCGAACCCATATCTGCTATAGTTAACTGGGTTGAGTACGGGGTTGCTCCCGAGTTTCTCGTTGCACGCACACGACCTGCTAATCTAGAGCTCCCGCCCACCTGGTCACCTTCACGATCCAGAATCCTCTGTCCATACCCCAAGATTGCGATATACGCTGGCGGAGATCCCGAAACCTATAATAGCTTCCGCTGCATAAACAATCCTGCAATCCAACCAACAGGAGGGGGTGAAGAGTGGTGAATACCTCCACTCTGAATATCCGGCACATTCTTTGGCGTGCGAAGACCCTTTACCCGGAGAGCCAGCTTGTTGTGAAAACTCGAGCGGGACATTTACGCTACAAATCATACCACGAATTCGTCATAGAGGTCGAAACGTTTGCAAAATCTCTTCAGGGTTTAGGAATCAAGCAGGGAGACCACGTAGCTACCCTTCTATGGAATACCTGGCACCACCTTGTGGCTTACTATGCTATTCCTAGCATAGGAGCTGTGTTACACACATTGAATCCCCGCCTTCATCCTGACGAAATGGCCTATATTCTGAACAACACTAACGACCGAGTGTTGTTGATCGAGAAAGATTTTCTTCCACTCTACCAACGCCTCTCCGAAAAAGCTCGTTTTGACTTGATACTTTTAGTTGACGCCCTAGATAATGCCAGAGGTACCAACGCGATTAATAGCATCCCAGGCGAGTTTGTTTTATACGATGACCTAGTCGGTAGTGGCAGAGAAAGAGAGAGCGAAGTCGAATGGCCCAGTCTTGATTTGTATTCGCCGGCATTCTTGTTACATACCTCTGGAACTACTGGCAAGCCAAAGGGGATACTCTTCAGCCACGGACAGATTGCGCTGGCTGCACTCACACTAACGTCAAGCACCACATTTGGAATTTCTCACGAGGATACAATCCTTCAAGTAGTCCCGATGTTTCACGTAGCCGGATGGAGCTTACCTTATGCGGCACTTCTTTGTGGCTCAAAACTCGTTCTTCCAGGCATTCACCCAAGGCCCAAAGATCTTCTCGACTTGATTCAAAGTCAGGCTTGTACATTTGCCGCTGGGGTACCTACAGTGTGGCAGGATATTCTTGATGAAGCAAAAAGCTCGGGAATAGACGTTCTGGCACCTAAATTGCGGGTTGCTATCGGTGGTAGTCCACCAAGGGAGAACTTGATTCGCGCTCTCAGAACCTTCGGTATTCAGATTATCCATGGCTGGGGAATGAGCGAGGTTTTAGTGGGGCTTCAATCCAAAACAAAAGGTGGAGAGGAGTCTCCAGACAAATTGCTATGGCAAGGAGTACCCGCACCGTTCTTAGAAGTTAAACTAGGATCTTTAGGGGGGCCTAGCAATGATGTACCGTGGGATGAAAAAACACCCGGGGAGCTCTTGGTGCGCGGACCATGGGTAGCTGATGGTTACATCGGCGGAAAACACCAGGAGGCATTCGATAACGAGGGTTGGTTTCACACAGGCGATGTTGCAGTCATAAGCCCTAAGGGGGAAGTGAAGATCGTCGACAGAACTAAGGACTTGGTCAAGTCTGGTGGGGAGTGGATTAGCTCAGTTGAAGTTGAACAAGGGCTTTTGGCTCACCCTGGTGTCCGTGACGCTGCCGTGGTAGCAGTCCCCCACCCAAGATGGCAGGAGCGACCGGTGGCATTTGTTATTCCGCATACGGGTGTAACCCTTGAAGAAGGTGAGTTGCGCGTACACCTAGAGCGGATAATGCCAAAGTGGTGGATCCCAGATGAAATATTGTTTGTAGAGGAGCTGCCAAGAACACCTACTGGTAAGGTTGTTAAAGGCCAGCTGAAAGAAGTGTGGATGAAACGGAAAGGGGAAGAAAAATGATACAAATAGAGAAAGTTGGCGTGATTGGTGCTGGCTCGATGGGATCTGCAATTGCTGCTTTGGCTGCATCATATGGGCTCGAAGTGGTTCTCCTGGACATAAAGGGAGAAGCTAACAACCCTTCGCGAGTCGCCAGGTTGGGCATTGAACAGGCACTAACACGTGGAGACTTTTTTGTTCCGGAAGCAATAAACAACATCAGGGTCGGAAATCTAAATGAGCATTTTGACCTACTGTCCACTTGCGACTGGATAATCGAGGCTGTTGTCGAAGACGCCACAATAAAGCGAGAGCTGTTTCTGAATCTTAAAGCCGTTTTGAAACCAAGAGCATACATTTCCACAAATACGTCCACGTTTACGTTAAAGCAGCTCTTGCCGTCTGGGCTAGACGAATGGACTCCCAGGTTTTATGCCACACACTTCTTCAATCCCCCGAGAAGGCACATCCTGTGCGAGTTGACAAATTTAGTTGGAGAGCGAGACAAGTTCCTGGATGCCTTCTCAACATTCCTTTCAAGGGATCTAGGGCGGCGTGTTCTCGTTGTCAAAGACACTCCGGGTTTTGTTGCCAATCGGCTAGGGATTTACAGCTGGGTGAGAGCAATCAGGCTGGGAGACGAGTTGGGAATCACACCTGAAGAAGTAGACGCCTTAACTGGGCCGGCAATCGGTCGTCCTCGATCAGCGACTTTTAAAACAATCGATTTTACCGGTCTAGATATTCTGGTCTTGGGTGTTAAGAATCTGAGGGACGCAACGGGTGATGATTTTGTGTTGCCTTCATGGATAGAGCATCTCTTTCGCCAAGGCAAGTTGGGGCGCAAGAGTGGAGCCGGGATTTTTCGCTTTGAAAAAGGAGTTGCTTTCACCTTTGATCCCCACGCCAGGGAATACAGGCCTTTTTTGGAGCCAGCGATACCTGGGCTAAAGGAGGCACTGAGTAAGCCTTTTCCAGAACGTATTTGGTTTCTGTTAGAGCTTTCTAATGTGTATGGGTACTTTTTGCGCAGACTGCTCGCTGACACCTTTGCGTATGTGCTAACTGTTACCCCAGAAATTTCTCCAGATATTGTAACCGTTGACAAGGCACTCGAATGGGGGTTTGGGTGGAGCATGGGCCCGTATGCACAGATGGACTATCTGGGTCTGGCTAAAGTCAAAACTTTGCTTGAAGAATCAGGCCACGGAAGCGCGATAGAAGTTCTGGGGCGGGCTATAAGGCACGGGCGTTTCTTCGGTGAAAATAAATTCCTAGATCTAAAGGCTGGCGGTTTCATTCCCAGCCATGTTTCGCCAAATGCCGCAACCGTAAGATACGTTGAGCTTAGGAGAGCGCTAGACGAGGCGGGGGTAGTTAAGGGCCCCGAAGAGGTTTGGCTTATGAGGGTAGGGTCTGTTGAAAGGGCTGTTGAGCAAATTAGAAAGATCGAACAAGAACAACCAGCGGCGCTGGTCCTTGTGCTTAGCATTGACCCGAAGTATCCTTACGGGCAGCTACTAGATGCAGCCGAGAAAGGCGATGAGGCTGAGATTCAGCGTATTTTAGGAGTAACAGGGGATCTGCTTTTAACTTTAGCTCGACTACGTATGCCCATGATTGCTGTTCTAGATACCGATCTTAGCGGATTAAATACGATGGTTGGCTTGATAGCAGATGTCGTTATGGCCCCAGTCCAGATATTTGTTTCGCCTGAGGAGCCCAAGGACAGAATACCCCCTTTTGGAGCTGCTGCTCTAATCGATTCACTAAATCCTTCCCTGGGGGGGATCTTTAGCGAGGCGGGTTTGGTCCAGATCCTGAAGAAGTCATGCCTGGTCTATTCCAACACCGACAAAGCTTTGGAAGATGCTGTTTGGCTGGGGACTAAGCTTAGAATTTCTGGAATTAAGCGAAGGATAATAAACAGATTGTGGGGATTTTCTGACAAACTCAAGGAGGAAGTCTCGTCTCTACAGACTAACATCAAAAACGATGCTTTCATCGATGCCATTAGGGCGGCGACTCGAGAAGTTCATCGAAGGGCTCAAGAAAAGGAGGTAGGAAAAAATGTCTATGATTCTAAAAGAGCAGATAGGTAAAGTTTTATTCTGTCAGATTAACCGCCCCGAGAAGTTAAATGCACTTAACCGGGAGGTTCTTGAGGAGCTGGTTGCGATACTAGGGGAAGCACGCATAAATAGCGACATCCATGTTGTAGTTCTTACGGGAACGCAGAAGGCTTTCTCTGTTGGTGCCGATATAGAAGTTTTTGTCAACACTCCTCCGGAGGAGTTTGCTTCTAAAGCGTCTGATTTCCATCTCTGGGATGCTATCCGTCTTTTTCCAAAGCCCCTGGTTGCAGCAGTACACGGCTATGTTTACGGCGGGGGTCTAGAGCTAGCTTTGTGCTGCGATCTGATTTTTGCGTCTGAGGATGCCCGCTTTGCGTCACCCGAAATTCGCATAGGCTTAATCCCTGGTGCAGGGGCCACGCAGTTGCTTTCACGGCGTTTAGGTAAGTACCGAGCACTAGAACTCATTTTGACCGGGCGCGAGTTTTCTGCCGAGGAAGCGTGGCGCTGGGGGTTAGTAAACGCTGTTTATCCCTCAGAAGAACTTCTGTCTCGCTCTATGGAGGTGGCCGAACAAATCGCCGCAAGCGCGATGTCGGCCCTAAGAGCCGCAAAGGCCGCCGTTAATTATGGGCTCAGCATGCCTTTGGATGCAGCCTATCGCTATGAGCGCGAGTTATTCTTGTGGTGCTTAGGTACGCAAGAAAGCCGAGAGATCCTGACGAAATTTATCACGGCAAGGCAGCAAAGGAAAGGGCAAAAGAGGGGATAGGAATCATGCGGCGCAGAATTGAATTTATAGACGCGCATGTGCACGTCCGGACCGGTGACCACAAGTATCTAGATTTAGACCCTTACGTGCGCTCAGATCCCGATTTCCCGAAAGACACGGATGCTTTGGCTGACCTTTATCGCGAACTTAAGGGCATGGCAGTTATATTTGACATAGACGATGAAACAAGAACAGGTATGCGCGCGTCCAACGCAGAGATTGCTGAACTGATGCAGAGGCACCCAGATGTATTCATTGCTTTTGGAACGATTGACCCCTGGAAAGGAAAGGTTGCGTTGGACGAGGTTGCGCGGTGCGCGGAACTTGGCCTGCGGGGGTTGAAGTTTCATCCACCCATTCAGGACTTCCGGCCAAACGACCCCAGGTTCTACACCCTGTGGGAGCTTTGTTCACAATATGGATTGATCGTGCTTTTTCACACCGGAACCACAATGGCCCATAGTGGGAAGCCCGGAGGGGGAGGTATAAGGTTGGATTATGGTCGGCCAGTTCCTTACATTGATGATATTGCGGCTCTCTTTCCCGATTTAACCATCATTATGGCACATCCCGCCTGGCCTTGGCACGAAGAGCAGCTTGCCATTTTGCGCCACAAGCCCAACGTTTTTATGGACCTGTCTGGCTGGCTACCTAAATATTTCCCAGAAAGCGTCATTCGGATGGCCAATACCCTCCTCCAGGACAAGATGCTTTTTGGATCAGATTTTCCCATGATCCACCCCCAGCGTTGGATTGAGGACTTTCGGAAGCTGCCAATCAAGGAGGTAGTTCTGCCTAAGATTCTCTTCGAAAATGCTGCTCGGCTTTTCAGTATCCTAACGACACAGGATCGGTGAAGGTTGGTGAAAGATGTTTGGCGCGCGTGCAGGGAATTTAAAAACTGCAGTTAACGCACTTGTTACGACCTTGGAGAAGGGCTTGGTTCCCGCTGAAATCTTCAATGATTCAGAGGTATTCGAGCAGGAGAAGGACCGGATCTTCGCCCGCTCATGGGTTTTTCTGACCCACACCTCGGAGATCCCCAGCCCGGGGGATTACGTGCTCCGCTACATCCTCAACAATGCCTTCATCGTGGTCCGGGGCGAGGATGGGATCGTGCGGGCCTTTCTGGACATGTGCCGCCACCGGGGCATGCGGGTCTGCCGGGCGGAGGCTGGCAACGCCAGCCACTTCCGCTGCCCCTTCCACGGCTGGACCTACCGCAACGACGGCCAGCTCATCGGTGTGCCCGCGGAACGGGAGGCCTTCGGCGATGGCTTTCACAAAGAGGAGTGGGGTCTTTTGCCCCTTCCGCGTCTGGAGGAGTTTGACGGGCTTCTCTTCGGAAACCTGGACCCAGGAGCACCTTCCTTAGTAGAGTGGCTGGGAGACGCCCGCTGGTACCTGGAACTTGTCACCAAGCGGAGCCCGGCCGGTCTCGAGGTCCTAGGCCCGCCTCAGCGCTTCGTGGTGAACACCGACTGGAAACTGGCTCTGGAAACCTTCATGAGTGACAGTTACCACACCCTCATGGCCCACCGCTCCCTCATCGAGCTGGGCATTGCTCCCCGGGATGCCAAATACGCCATGTACGGGGAGCAGATCCACATCCCGGGTAAAGGACACGGGGCCATGGTGGTGGGCGGGCCTCCTGGAGCCAAGCTCCCCCCTTTCTGGGGCTATCCGGAGGAGATGATGGAGCGGGCCAAGAGCTCCTACCCTACCCGGACACACTGGGAGGTGGCCAGAGAAACCCGCATCTTCCTTATCACTCTCTTCCCGAACTTCTCCCTCCACAACCCCATCCGCAAGCCAGACCACCTGTACCCTACCCCGGTACCCATGCTCACCTTCCGCGTCTGGCATCCCCTGGGACCGGGACGTATCGAAGTGATCTCCTGGGGGTTGGTGGAAAGAGACGCACCAGAATGGTTCAAGGAAAAAGCCCGCCACTCTTACATGCGCTTCTTCGGCTCCTCGGGTACCTTTGAGCAGGACGACACAGAGATCTGGTCCCACGTGGCCCAAAACGCGGGAAGTACCCTGGGGAGGAAACTCCTCTTCAACTACCAGATGGGACAGACCGTGGCATCAGACCCCAACTGGCCGGGCCCTGGGGTGGCCTACCCCATCAACTTCACCGACGAAAACCTGCGTAACTTCTACCGCCGCTACCTGGAGCTGATGCTGAGCTAGGAGATGCCTATGGACCTCACCCGGGAAATCCTGGATTTTCTCTATAGAGAAGCTGAACTCTTGGATGAGGGGCGCTACCGCGAGTGGCTCTCTCTGCTAACCGAGGACATCGTCTACCAGGTGCCGGTGCGGCTCACCCGTGAACGCCCTCCCCAGGGGGGGTACGGCGGTGTGAGCGAGCGGATGTTCCATTTGGACGAGGACCGCACCTCGTTAGAGATGCGGGTGGCCCGTCTAGAAACGGGCTTCGCCTGGGCCGAGGACCCCCCCTCCCGCCTGCGGCACTTTGTCACTAACGTCCGGGTGGAAGATCCGCAGGCCAAGGACCTAGGCCCAGAGGCGGTGGTGCGCTCCAATCTTCTCATCTTCCGTAGCCGCTGGGACCAACCCGAATTCACCTTCATCTCTGCCGCGCGGCAGGACGTGTTGCGCAAGGAGGAGGGGTCCTGGAAGCTGGCCCGCCGACTAGTCATCTTGGACCATAGCACTCTTCCCACCCACAACCTCAGCTTCTTTTTCTAGGGAGGTTCCTTGATTACCCTCAGCAACGAGTTCACCACGGTGACCATAGAGAAGATCCGAACGGGCAACGGCGAACGTTTGCGCATCTCCTCGTCACGGCTCGGCTACAGTATCGACCTGGACCCCCTCGAGCTCGAAGCGCTCACTTGGCAAAGAGTGGAAACCTTCTCTCGACTCCTCCACACCCCCTACGGCCCAGAAGAAGAGGGTGTGGAGGTACGCCCCTTCTCCGACCTGGTGCTGTTTGGAGGGGAGAATGCGTAGGGTACAGGTGGGCATCGTAGGTGCAGGGCCCGCAGGGTTGCTCCTCGCTCACCTTTTGCGGCGGGCAGGGGTGGAAGCGCTGATCCTCGAGGCCAGGAGCCGAGAGTACCTGGAAACCAGTCCCCACCGCATCCGAGCTGGTGTCTTGGAGTGGGGTACCAAGGAAATGGCTGTGATGGCAGGAGTAGGGGACCGGATGCTTCGGGAAGGCCTGGAGCACAAGGGCATCTACCTGGCCTTTGACAGAGCCCTCCAACACGTGAATTTCCAGATCTTAGCGGGACACGGGATATGGGTCTACGGCCAGCAGTACCTGGTGCGGGACCTGATCCACCACCACCTAGGGGCCGGGGGAGAGATTCTTTTTGAGCACGAGGTGGTGGGCCTGGAAAACCTGGAGGAAAACCCGGTGGTGGTTTACCGCACCCCAGAAGGTCAAGAAAAGCAGTTGGCCTGCGAGTTTGTCGTGGGAGCGGATGGCTCCCACAGCCTGGCAAGGCAGTGCATTCCCCAGGCCAAGCTGCACCAGAAGGCTTACCCCTTTGCCTGGCTCGGCATCCTGGCGGAAACCCGCCCGGCCGCAGAGGAGCTGATTTACGCCAGCCACGAGCGGGGCTTTGCCCTCTTCAGCATGCGTTCCCCTACCCTAGCCCGGAACTACCTCCAGGTGAGCCTGGAGGAGCGTCTGGAGCAGTGGCCAGAAGAGCGAATATGGGAGGAGCTCAATTTACGCTTGGGAGGAGTAGCCGAGGCTAGGCCTGGGACCATCCTGGAAAAAAGCCTCACCCCCATGCGTTCGCTGGTGGTGGAGCCCATGCAGCATGGCCGGTTTTTCCTAGTGGGGGATGCCGCCCACGTGGTACCCCCTACTGGGGCCAAGGGCATGAACCTGGCCTTTTGCGACGTGGCCGTGCTCTACCAGGCCCTCATGGCCTACTACCGAGACCAGGACAGAAGCCTCCTGGCCCGTTTTACCTCAGAGGCCCTTCGCCACGTATGGCAAGCTGAATTCTTCTCTTACTGGATGACCACTTTGCTTCACACCTTGCCCGACCCTTTTGAGGAGAAGTTACGTCAGGCCAAGCTCCGCCATCTAGCGGAAAGCCCCCATCTGCAACGCTTCCTGGCAGAAAACTACGTCGGCCTTTACACCAGTGGACGGTACGCAGGAAACCTGGGCAACTAGCGAACAGCTGAGGCAGAGGTCCGCGCGACGGATTCCTCATCCCCAAGCCACCCCAGAGGCCCGCATCCCCGCCTGGGCCGCGGCCAGGCGGGCGGTGAGCACCCGGAAGGGGCTTGCCGAGGTGTAGTCCAGGAGGTCGGCCACGAACCCCACGCTCCTGGCCTCCCCCCCGTGCTCCCCGCAAAGGCCGAGCTTCAGCCGGGGGTTGGCCCGCCTGCCCTCCTCCACCGCCAGCCGAAGCAACCTCCCCACCCCCTTCTCGTCCAGGCGCTCCGTGGGGTCAAAGGGGAAAAGCCCCTCCTCCACGTAGCGGGGGAGGAACCTCCCGGCGTCGTCCCGGGAGAGGCCGAAGGCCATCTGGGTGAGGTCGTTGGTGCCGAAGCTGAAGAAGTCCACCAGGGGGGCGATCTCCGCCGCCAGGAGCGCCGCCCGCGGGGTTTCGATCATGGTGCCGAAGGGGATGGGCCCGTACTCCTGGAAGACTTCCTCCGCCAGGGCCTTGGCCCGTTCCACCTCCTTGGGGTCGGCCACCAGGGGCACCATCACCTCGGGGCGGGGGTCAAGGCCTTCCTCCCTTAGCTCCTTCGCCGCCTCCAGGAGGGCCCTTAGCTGCATGCGGAAGATGTTCGGCCTGAGGAGTAAAAGCCGGATGCCCCGGAAGCCCAGCATAGGGTTCTGCTCCTCTAGGGCCTTGGCCCGCTCCAGAAGGACCTCCGCTTCCTCGTCCCCGGTCTCGGCCTGGGCCCTTAGCGCCTCGAGGGGAGGCAGGAACTCGTGGAGGGGCGGGTCCAGGAGGCGCACGGTCACGGGCAGGCCGTCCATGGCCCCGAGGATCCCCTTGAAGTCCTCCTTCTGGTAGGCGAAAAGCCGCTCCAGGGCCTCCCTCTCCTCCTCCTCCGTCTTGGCCAGGATGAGGCGACGCACCCAGGGGAGGCGCTCCTCCCCGAAGAACATGTGCTCCGTACGGCAAAGCCCGATCCCCTCCGCCCCGAACTCCCGGGCCCGGCGGGCGTCTTCGGGGGTGTCGGCGTTGGCCCTCACCCCCAGGCGCCGGTGGGGCTCGGCCCAGGCGAGGAGCCTCCTCAAGGCCTCCTCCTCCCCTCCCTCCACCAGGGGGACGGGGCCCAGGTAGACCTCCCCGGTGCTTCCGTCCAGGGCCAGGAGGTCCCCCTCGCGGACCTCCACCCCCCCCGCCAGGGCCCGTCCCTCGTGGGGCAGGACCCGGAGGGCCTCCGCCCCCACCACCGCGGGCACCCCCAGGCCCCGGGCCACCACCGCCGCGTGGGAGGTGAGGCCTCCCTTGGCGGTGAGGATGCCCTGGGAGAGGTACATCCCGGTGATGTCCTCCGGGGTGGTCTCGGGGCGCACCAGGATGGCAGGAAGCCCCTGGGCATTGAAGCGCTCCGCGGCCTCGTTGCTGAAGACCGCGTGGCCCACGGCGGCCCCGGGGCTGGCGGGAAGCCCTTTCAGGATAGGTTCAGGAGCCCGGTCCCGGTCCACCGCAGGCCGGAGGAGGCCGGGAAGGACGTTGGCCTCTACCCGCAAGACGGCCTCCTCCTTGGGGATGAGACCCTCCTCGGCCATCTCCACCGCGATCCTCACCGCTGCCTTGGCGGTGCGCTTCCCCGAGCGGGTCTGGAGGAGGAAAAGCCTCCCCCGTTCCACGGTGAATTCGAAGTCCTGCATGTCGCGAAAGTGGCGCTCCAGGAGGCCTGCCACCTCGTGGAGCTCCCGGTAGAGCTCGGGGGCGTAGTCCCGGAGACGCTCCAGGGGCTCTGGGGTGCGGATGCCCGCCACCACGTCCTCCCCTTGGGCGTTCCTGAGGTACTCCCCGTAGAGGCCCCGCTCCCCCGTGGCTGGGTTGCGGGTGAAGGCCACCCCGGTGCCCGAGTCCTCCCCCAGGTTGCCGAAGACCATGGCCTGGATCACCACCGCCGTGCCCAGGTCCTCGGGGATGCCGTAGATGCGGCGGTAGGTGCGGGCCCTGGGGTTTTGCCAGCTCCGGAAGACGGCCCGGATGGCCCCCTCTAGCTGGGCCCAGGGGTCCAGGGGAAAGGGGGTGCCCCGGGCCTCCAGGTGGCGCAGGTACTGGAAGCTGAGCTCCTCCAGGTCCTCGGGGGCAAGCTCCGCGTCCGTCCCCGCTCCCCGGCGGTCCTTGAGGGCGGCGAGCCCCGCCTCGAAGACCTCCGCCCCTTCCCCGAGGACCACCTCCCCGTACATGGCGAGGAGGCGGCGGAAGCTGTCCCAGGCGAAGCGAGGGTTGGCGGTGGCCCGGGCCAGGGCCTCCACCCCCTCGAGGGTGAGGCCCAGGTTGAGGATGGTGTCCATCATCCCGGGCATGGACACCGGGGCTCCGCTGCGCACGGAAACCAGGAGGGGAGGGGTAGCCCCCTCCCCCCTTCCGAAGCGCTTCCCGGTTAGGCCCTCCAGGGCCGCCATCTTGGCCCTTACCTCCTCCCAGAGGCCCGGTACCTCCCCCTCCCGCAGGAAGCGTCGGCAGGCCTCGGTGGCGATCACGAAGGCCGGGGGTACGGGCAGCCCCGCCTGGGCCATAGCCGCCAGGCCGTACCCCTTGCCCCCCAAAACCTCCCGGGAAAGCCCCCGGGCCTCGGCCAGTAAAACCGTGTAGGCGCCCATGCTCTTAGTCTCCTCCACTGGATGGAAGCGTGGAAAAGTGTAGCCAGCCCAGGGCTACACCGCCCCAACCCACCGGACCCTCCCCCACCCCGCGCCCCCGGGGAAGGGAGCCTTCCCGCGGACTCCGCCCGCGCAGGTTGGCGTCAGGGGCGCTGGGCGTCGTGCCGCCCCCCCCAAAGCCGCCTTTCCCCTTCCGGGGTGAGGAGGAAGGCGTTGCGGTCGTCGCGCATCTGGCGCTTGAGCAGCCGGACCACCTCCCTGCGGGCCTCCTTGTCCAGGACGGGAAAGAGGAGCTCGAAGCGGTTGTGGAAGTTGCGGGGCATGGCGTCGGCGCTGGTGAGGTAGACCCGCCAGGCTCCACCGGCGCGGAAGGCAGCCACCCGGGCGTGCTCCAGGAAGCGCCCCACCAGGCTTCTGGCCCGGAAGGCGGGGTGGAGCCGGGTCAGGGTGCTGCGCACCAGGAGGTCCACCCGTCCCCCGGCCTCCGCCGCCTGGACCAGGGCCTCCAGAATGACGGGATCGGTGAGGTGGTTGCACTTGAGGAGGATCCGCCCCTTAGGGTGGGCCTCGGCCAGGATCTCCCGCACCAAGAGGTCGCGGATGGCCTCCCCCGTCTGAAGGAGGGAAAGCCTAGGAGGGCGCTCCTCCCGCATGGCTAGGAAGAAGGCCCGCACCTCCCTCACCACCTCGGGCCGGGCGGTGAATAGGGAAAAGTCCGTGTAGAGGCGGCCGCTTTGCGGGTTGTAGTTCCCCGTGCCCAGGTGGACCGCCCCTCCCTCCTGGGTGAGGAGGAGGAGGGCCTTGGCGTGCACCTTGCGCTCAGGGAGGGGCAGGACCTCCACCCCGGCCCGGAGAAAGCGCAGGTACCAGTAGAGGTTCAAAAGCTCGTCGAAGCGGGCCCGCCCCTCCAGAAGGACATGCACCCGCTTTCCCGCCTGGGCCGCCTCCAAGAGGGCCTCGGCCAAGGGGTTCTCCTCCCCAATACGGTAGAGGGTGGCCCAGACCTCCTCCACCTCCGGGCGCAGGGCCTCCTTGGCGAAGCGCTCCACGGCGGCGTAGTCCTGGAAAGGGTGGTAGAGGAGGAGGTCCCTCTTGCCCAGGACCTCCCAGGGCGCCTTAAGAAAACGCCGGGGCTTTTCGGGGCGCAGGGGGGGAAAGCGCCACTCCGCTGGGCCCTCGGCCACCAGGCGCTCCACCAGAGTCAGGTTCAGGGGCGGGGGCAGGAGGAAGACCTCCTCGGGGAGAAGCCCTAAAGCACCCCTCAGGAGCGCCAGCGAAGCCTCAGGGAACCCTTCCTCCGCCACCAGCAAGGTGGCCAGGCCCTCCTGGCGGCCCTCGAGGGCCTGGGCCAGCTCGTCCCAGTCCGCCCGGGCCCGCTCGCTTTCCAGAAGCCGCAGCACCCGGAACTCGTAAAGGCCCTCCTTCTGGGGGAGGAAAAGGTCGCTCCGGGCCCGCATGAGGGCCCCCAGGCGCACGTACGCCCCCTCCCGGCCGGGCACGGGGAGGAGCCGGGGCAGGTCCTGGGGCAGCCGCACCAGGTAGCCCCGGGAGGCGAAGTAAAGGGCCCCGTGGGAGAGGTCGGCCGCCGCCTCCCAGGGGATGAGGTCGGTCTTGGGGGCCACCACCTCCCCCAGGTAGACGCGGAAGTAAAGCCAGTCCTCCTCGTCCAACTCCCCAGGCCCCAGAACCCTAAGCCTGGGGGCGGCCTCCTGAAGGAGGGCCAGGTAGCGGGCGTGGGCCAGGGAAGCCTGCTCCCGGGCCTCCCGCAGGAGGTCCAGATGCCCGGGCGTCCCCCGTCCCTGCAGGAAAGGCTTGGCGATGCGGGCGGCGAAAAACTCGTCCAGGTTGCGGTTCCAGATGGCCAGGAAACGCATCCTTTCCAGGAGGGGAAAGTCGCGCCGCTCGGTCTGCAGGAGCACGCGGCGGTTAAACTGGAGCCAGCTGGCCTCGGGAGTGGGATGCATCGGGATCAGATTACGCCTTGGCAAGGTCAGAAGGAGGTCAGGCTGCGGTCGCTAGCGGTGCTGGACCTGGGCTCGGGGACCTTCCGCCTGGTGGTCTTCCGCTACCGTCCGGGCCAAGCCTACGCCTTGGCCGACGAGCTGAGGGAGCCCGTGGCCCTAGGGGAGGGCCTGGCCCAGGGGCGGATCGCCCCCGTGGCCCTGGAACGGGGGCGGAAGGCCCTCCGGGCCTTCGCCGACTTCCTCGTCAGCCTGGGGGTGAAGGAGGTGGTCACCCTGGCCACCAGCGCAGCCCGGGAGGCGGAGAACGGGGGGCTGGTCCTGGAGGAGGCCCAAAGGCTCGGCCTGAACCCGCGCCTCCTCCCGGGGGAGGAGGAGGCCGCCTTGGGGGTGCTGGCGGTGGCCAACGCCCTTCCCCTGGGCGAGGCCCTGGTGGTGGACCAGGGGGGCGGGAGCGCCCAGGTCTCCCGCATGGAGGGGCGGGCCTTCCGCTTCGGCCGGGCCCTGCCCCTGGGGGCCCTGCGGCTCACCGAGGCCTTCTTGCGCAGCGACCCCCCGGCCAAGGCCGAGGTGAAGGCCCTGGAGGCCGAGGTCCTGCGCCAGCTCAAGACCCTGCCCCTGGAGGGGGGGGTTCCCCTGGCGGGCCTGGGGGGGAACCTGCGGGCCATCGCCCGGCTGGACCAGAGGCGGCGCCGCTACCCCCTGGACCTCCTCCACGGCTACTACCTGTCCCGGGAGAGGGTGGAGGAGCTTTACGGGGACCTCTTGCGCCTCCCCTTCCGGGCCCGGGCGGAGCTTTCCGGACTCCAACCCGACCGGGCCCGCACCCTGCCCGCCTCCTTGGCCTTCCTCCGGGCCCTCTTCCGGCACTTCCGCGCCCCCGGGCTTTGGCTGAGCGGGGTGGGGATCCGGGAGGGGGCCTTCTTCACCCGCTTCCTCCCCCCGCCCCACCTCCTCCCCGACCCCCGGGCCTTTGCCGTGGAGAACCTCTTCCAGCGCTACCCCTTCGCCCAGGAGCACCGGGAGCGGGTCAAGGCCCTGGCCCAGGCCCTTTTCCGGGAGCTACACCCCTTGCACCGCTACGGGCCGGAGGAGGAGAGGCTCCTCCTGGAGGCCGCCCACCTCCACGACATCGGCATGCACCTGGGCTACCACGAGCACCACAAGCACGGGGCCTACCTCCTCCTCTCCGAACCCCTCTTCGGCTTCGCCCACCGGGAGCAGGCCCTTCTGGCCCTCCTGGTGCGCTACCACCGCCGGGGAAACCCCACCCCCGGACCCCTCCGCCCCCTCCTGGAGCGGGGGGACGGCAAGCGCCTCCTGCGGCTCGCCGCCCTTTTGCGCCTGGCGGAGATGCTGGAGCGCACCCGGTCGGGTCGGGTGCGAGGGGTGCGGGCGGAGCTGGGGGAGCGGGTGCACCTCCGCCTCGAGGCCCCGGCTGAACCCTGGGTAGAGCTCCTGGAGGCGGGGAAGCAGGCCGGGCTCTTCTTGGAGGCCTTCGGGCTTCCCCTGGAGGTGGCGTGGGAAGGCTAAGCACCCCGTTGCGGCCTGGGCCACGAGGGGCCCCCAAGGGGGCCGTGGACGCGCCCTTTCTCCCTTACCGGGTGAGGCAGCTCCTGTGCATCGGCACCTAGGTGGGAAACCGGGGGCTCATCCTGGCAGGCGGGTTCTTCTCCATGATCCCCGTCCTCGTCCTCTTCGCCGTCTTCCAGCGCTACTTCGTGGAAGGGGTAAACGTGGGGGCGGTGAAGGAGTGAGATGCTTCCCCTCAAGGAAGACGACACCTACCTGGTCCTGAACGCGCGGGGCTTCGCCGAGGCGGGGGCCGAGGGCTTCTACCGCCACGACACCCGCTTTCTGGCCCGCTACCGCCTGGACCTGCCCGAGGGGCTCGGGCTTTTGGAAACCCGCTCGCCCCGGCCCGACCTCCTCCTCCAGGACTGGGCCCGCTTCCGGGGACCGGAGGGAGAGGTCCACCTGCGCCGGGAGCTCCGGGTGATGCGGGGGAGGGTGCTGGACCGCCTGGCCTTCCGGAACCTCTCCCGGGAGCCCCTGGAGCTGCGGGTAGGCTGGGAGGCGAGGGGCAGCTTTGAGGATCTGTTCCAGGCAAGAGGCTGGCACCCTCCCTCCGGGTCAGACCGGGGGCTGTCCTACCGGGCGGCGGACGGTGTGGAGCAGCGGGTGACCCTCTCCCCCCCACCCCCCGAGGGGGGTTTCCGGCTGCACCTGCCCCCCAAGGGGGAGGAGGCGCTGGTCCTGGAGGTAGGGCTGGAGAGCCCCCTCGAGGCCCAAGGCCACCTGCCCGGCTACGAGGCCTTCCTGAGGACCTTCCCCCAGGGGGAGGGGCCCTGGGAAGCCCCCCTGCGCCAGGCCCTTCTGGACCTCAGGGCCCTCCTCCTCGCCACCCCCGAGGGCCCGGTGCCCGCGGCGGGGATCCCCTGGTTCGTGGCCCCCTTCGGTCGGGACAGCCTCCTCACCGCCTTCATGCTCTTGCCCTGGGGGAAGGGGGTGGCCCAGGGGGTCCTGCGCTACCTGGCCCGCCGCCAGGGGGCGGTCTTCGACCCCTTCCGGGAGGAGGAGCCGGGGAAGATCCTGCACGAGGTGCGCCTGGGGGAGCTTTCCCGCACGGGGCGGGTGCCCTTCGCCCGCTACTTCGGCACCGTGGACGCCACCCCCCTCTTCCTGGTCCTCCTGGGCCGCTACCTGGACCTCACGGGGGACCTGGACCTGGTGCGGGAGCTCAGGCCCCACTGGGAGGCGGCCCTGGGCTGGCTGGAGGGGGCGGACCTGGACGGGGACGGCCTCCTGGAGTTCTCCCCCAGCGGGGCCGGGCTCACGGTCCACTCCTGGAAGGACTCCCACGACTCCCTGAGCCACGGGGACGGCCGCCTGGCCGAACCCCCCCTGGCGGTGAGCGAGGTGCAGGGGTACGCCTACGCGGCCCACCGGGCCGCCGCCGGCTTCTACCGGGCCCTGGGGGAGGAGGCCAGGGCCGAAGCGCAAGAGGCCCGGGCCCGGGAGCTCTTCCGGCTCATCCAGGAAAGGTTCTGGCTCCCCGAGCTCGCCACCTACGCCCTGGCCCTGGACCGCCGCAAGGAGCCCCTCCGGGTCAAGGCCTCCGACGCGGGCCACCTCCTCTGGGCGGGAGCGGTGCCCCCGGAGCGGGTGCCGGAGCTGGTGGGCACCCTCTTCTCGGAGGAGATGTGGTCCGGCTGGGGCCTGCGCACCCTGGGGAGCGGTGAGGTCCGCTACAACCCCCTCTCCTACCACAACGGCTCCGTCTGGCCCCACGACACCGCCCTTTTCGCCGGAGGGCTTTTCCGCTACGGCCTGAGGGAGGAGGGGGCGAGGGTGGCCGAGGCCCTTTTGGATCTGGCCCTCTCCCAGCCCGACCTGCGCCTCCCCGAGCTGGTGGGAGGGTTTCCCCGGGAGGCGGGCCTCCCCCCGGTGCCCTACCCCGTGGCCTGCCGCCCCCAGGCCTGGGACGCCGGGGCCTTGGTCTACCTCTACACCCTGCTGCGGGGCTTTAGGAACTGGTAGCCCGCCCGGGCGGAGGCCATCCTTGCACCTTACCTTCAGCGACCTTCCCCTATAATGGGCCTGAAGGCGATGGGGCCCGCCTAGAACCGCCCCCAAGGGCTGATGGCTCCTACCTCACGGGGTAGGAGCCTTTTTCCTGCCCCGGAAAGGAGGAACCCCGATGGACTGGAGCAGGGACGCTCCACACCGACGCCGCCTGGGTCGGGTTCCTGGCGGGGGTGGGCAGCGTGGTCCTCGCCTTCCTGGCCGGGGCGGGGCTGGATCCAAAGACCCTGGGGCGGAGCTGGAAGGAGGCCTTCGGGATCGGCCTAGCGGGGTTTTTCGCCCCCTTCCTGGGGGCGGCCTGGCCTGCCCACGCCCTGCTGGGCTGGGACGCCCGGGCCAGCTGGCTCGCCGGGGTGGCCCTCTCCACCACCAGCGTGGCCGTGGTGCACGCGGTGATGCTGGAGCTGGGCCTCAACCGAACCCCCTTCGGCAAGGTGATCCTGGCGGCCTGCTTCTGGACCCGCCCCCGGACCTCCTCCTCTGGCTTTTGGGCCAGCTCCCCCTGCCGGAACTCCTGGCCCTTTTCCCCCAGGATCCCCGGGGGGAGAAGGCGGCCCGGGCCCTGGCCGAATGGGGTAGCTTCCTGGGGTTTTGGGAACTGGAGGAAAATAGGATAGAGGGGAGGTAAGCCCATGCGCATCCTGATCCTAAGCGACCTTCACGGCAACACCTGGGCCCTGCAGGCCGTCTTGCAGGCCGCCGGGCAGGTGGACGCGGTCCTCTTCGCCGGGGACGCGGTGAAAAGCCTTCCCCTCTATGCCGTGTGGGCCGCGGACGGCACCCGCTTCGCCCTGGTGCACGGGAGCTTGCGGGACCCCCTCTACGACTACCGCCCTAACCCTAAGGCCGGGGACGAGGCTCTCTTGGAAGCAGCGCAAACCCTGCGGGCTGAGGTGGTGGTCTTCGGCCACACCTACCTGCCCTCTGTGCGGCGCATCGGGGAGAAGCTCTTCGTCAACCCGGGTTCCGCGGGCCAGCCCCTGGACAGGGACCCCCGGGCCAGCTTCGCCCTCTACGAGGACGGCCGGGCCCGGCTGGAGCGGGTGGAGTACGACCTGAAAGGGCTCCTGCAGCCCTTGGAGGCCATGCCCCTGGACCCTGGGCGCAAGGAGGAGCTCCGCCTCCTCTACCCAGAGGCGAGGTGAAGCCATGCGCCTTACCGGGGGAGCCAAGCTGCTCAGGGTCTTCGTGGGGGAGTCGGACCGCTACCAGGGGCGGCCCGTCTACGAGGCCCTCATCCTGGCGGCCGAGGAGCGGGGGCTGGCGGGGGCCTCGGCCTTCAAAGGCTTCATGGGCTACGGGGCCCACTCCCGGGTGCACAGCCCCAAGATCCTCCAGCTCTCCGAAGACCTACCGGTGATGGTGGAGATCGTGGACACGGAGGAGAAGATCCAAGCCTTCCTGCCGGCGCTGGAGGGGATCGTGCGCGAGGGGCTGGTGACCTTAGAGAACGTGGAGGTCATCCGCTACCTCCCGGAGGAACGATGAACGCGGCCTGGCGGTTCGTGGCGGCCATCGGCCTGGTGAGCCTCCTGGCCGACCTCACCTACGAGGGAGGGCGGAGCATCTCCGGAGCCTTTTTGGGCTCCCTGGGGGCCACGGCGGCCCTGGTGGGCTTTGTGGCGGGCTTCGGGGAGTTTTTGGGCTACCTGGTGCGCCTGGCCTCGGGGCGGCTGGCGGACCGTTTCCGCCTCCACTGGCCCCTCCTCTACGTGGGGTACGCCGCCAACCTGCTGGCGGTCCCCGCCTTGGCCCTGGCCCAAGGCGTCCAAGGAGCGGGCCTCCTCCTTTTTCTGGAGCGCTTCGGCAAGGGCCTGCGGACCCCGGCCCGGGACGCCCTCCTGGCCCGGGCTGGGGAGCAGGTGGGGCACGGGAAGGCCTTCGGGGTGCACGAGACCCTGGACCAGCTGGGAGCCTTTCTGGGGCCTCTCCTGGTGGCCCTGGGGGTGGCCCTGGGGGGGTACCGGTTGGGCTTCGCCCTCCTCCTGATCCCCGCCCTCCTGGCCCTCCTGGTCCTCTCCCAGGCCCGGGGCCTCGAGCCCAAGGCGGCCCCCCAGCCCAAGGATGGGCGCCTGCCCCCGGGGTTTCCCCTTTACCTTCTCTACGGGGCCCTCTTCGCCCTGGGCCTGGTGCACTTCCAGATCCTGGGGTTCCACCTGGAGCGCTCCGGGGCTCCTGGGGCCCAGATCCCCCTCTTCTACGCCCTGGCCATGGGGGCGGACGCCCTCTTCGCCCTATTCGGAGGGCTCCTCTTCGACCGCCTGGGCCTCAAGACCCTTCTCCTCGCTCCCCTCCTGGCCCTGGGGGGCTCTCCCCTCCTCCTGAGCGGAACCCCAGGGCTTTGGTGGGCGGGGAGCCTGCTTTGGGGCGGGGCCCTGGGCCTGCAGGAGAGCGTGATGCGGGCCGGGGTGGGGCGGCTTTCCGGGGGGTCGGCCTTCGCCTACGGGGTCTTCGACACCGCCTTTGGCCTGGCCTGGCTCCTGGGGAGCGTGGCCATGGGCCTCCTCTACGACCGTTCCCCGGGTTGGGTGGTGGCCTTCGCCGTGGTTGCGGAAGCCCTGGCCCTGTTGCCCCTGGCCCTGCTTCTCTACCGCGAAAGGAGGTAAGGCATGTGGCCCTTCGGTCGCAAGCCGAGCCCGAAGCCGCAGAAGCCCGAGGAAGGGCGGCTCGCCGAGCTCGCTGCGGAGCTGGCTAAGGCTCAGGAGGAGATCGCTTTCCTGAAGCGGTGGGGGATGGCCGCGGGGTCCAAGGCCAGCCCTTGGGCCAGCACCTTGCGGACCACCTCCAGGAGGTAGGCATCCCCCTCGGCCATGGCTTCCAGGACCGTTCCCAGGCCCAGGTCATGCTCCACCTCCTCCCAGGCGTGGGGTAGCGGGAGGCTTAGGTCCAGGTCCCCTTTGGGGTGCAGCAGCCCTACCCTCATGGCGCCCTCCCCAGGCGTTCCTTCAGGGCCTCGTAGGTGAGGCCGTGCTTGGCGGCCAGGGCCAGGGCGTAGGCCTTGCCGTCCGCCGGTCGCTCCACGATGCGGAAGGTGCGGCGGGCGGGGTCTTGGGGGTCCACCTCCGCCACCAGGCTCTTGGTGCCCGGCAGGCGGGCCAGCTCGTCCAAAAAGGTTACCAGCACCGCGAGGCTCCCTTTTTCCCGGATCCTTTCCACGAGGAAGCGGCCGATAAAGTGGGCGTCCTCGAGGGCGGCCGAGGCCAGGGGCTCGTTGAGGAGGAGGAGGGAGCGCTCCGTGGCCAGGTCCAGCATCCCCTTGAGGCGCAGGAGGTCCGCCTCCAGCTTGCTCCTAAGGTCCTCGGGGTTCTCCCGGGCCTCGAAGTGGGTGAGGATGCGGTCGGGCACCGCAAGCCGGGCCTTTCTGCCCGGCACGGGGAGGCCCAGGGCGAAGAGGTGGTGGAGCTGGCCCACCATGCGGATGAAGGTGGTCTTGCCCCCCTGGTTGGGACCGGTGACCACCAGGATCCTCTCCCCGTCCAGGCGGAACCCGTTGGGCACCGGCCTCTTCCCCTCGGCCACCAGCCTGGCGGTGAGGACCAGGTCAAAGGCCTCCTGGACAAAGAAAGGCGGTTTTCCCGCCGGCTCGGGGTAGGTAAAGGGAAGCCCTGCGGCCCGCAAGGGGGCGACGAAGTCCAAGTAGGCCAGGAGGAAGCGGGCTTCCCGCTGCAGACGGCCAAGGACGGGGTCCAGGAAGTCCCGGTGCCCCTCGTGGAAAGCCCGGAGCTGGGCGAAGGCTTCCGGGAAGAGGAGGGCCAGGTGGTCCAGGAGCCACTCCTCCACGTGGTTGAGCCAAGGTCCCTGGGGAAGTTCCGGCTCCCAGAGGTGGGCCAGGGCGGGGCTGAGGAAGGGGCGGAAGGTCTCCACCACCCGCTTTCCGTAGTCCGCCTCCCCCTGGTAGACCCGCACGGTGAGGCGCCCCTCGTGCACGTGCAGGACATAGCGCACCCCTGAGAGCTGCTCGAGGCTTTCCCGGGCTTCCTCCCGAAGCTCCCGGAAACCAGGCCCCCTCAGGTAGGCCTCCAGATAGGCTGCGTACCCCTTGAGCCCGGAGGAGCGGAGAGGGGCCACCCCCCAGGCGCGGCCCAGGGCCTCCACCGCCTCCAGGTAGGCCTGGGCCCCCTGGAGATGGTACAGGGCCTTCTGCCAGGGGTGGCGGGCCCTTTCCGCAAGCCCTAGCAGGGCATGGACCTTCTCCATAGCCCGCAGGTAAGCCCGTAAGGGAGCGGCCCCTGCGGGCTCCTCCAGCTCCTGGGCCACCCGTTGGCGGTAGACCACCTCCTCCTCCAGAACCGGGGGCCTGCGGAAATAAGCCTCCAAGCCCCAACTTCCCTGGGGTGCCAGAACCAGACCTTCTAGCGCATCCAGGTGCAGATCGGGAAAGCAGGCGGGGACCCCTTCTTCCCTAAGCTCCAGCCCCCCGGGCCAGAGCAAGCTAGGCGCCTCAGCCCCCGTTACTTGCCTCCGGATCATCCTCACCTCCAAGCGAAAGACTCCTACCGGATTCACCGGTAGGAGTCATCAGCCCTTCTTCGGGCGCTTCAGGCGGACTCCATCGCCCTAGCCCAGTATACCTCCCTCAGGGCTTCTTGGGGGCTAGAGGGGCCTTGGCCGGAACGGCTGCCAGGTTGCCGTCCCCACCGATGGCTAGGCAGCCCGCCTCGAGAAGGGCAGCGCGGGCCTCAGGAATACCTTCCCCGACCCTCCCACCGCCCCTGCAGGCGGGCGAAGATCTCCGCCACCTTGGCCTTGGGCAGGATCACCTGCTCGGTGCGGCCCCGGCCAATGAGGTCCCCGAGCTCGTTGTAGGCCTCCATGGTGGCGTGGACCCGGTTGCCCTCGGTGCCCTCGTGGCGGGCCACGATGCGCACCCGCATCCCCGGGAGGGCCGAGGCCAGGTGGCGCACCTCCACGTAACTCCCGATCCCCTCCTCTCCCTCCTCCAGGAAGGGGAGGATGATCTTGCGCCCCGCCAGCTCCATGTGCTTGGCCATCCAGTAGGTGGCGTAGACCGGGTGCACGGGGCCGAGCTCCTCGAAGTCCACGGTCATGGCCTCCGTGACCACGGTTTCGAAGGTGGCCGTGTACCCCGGGGGAATAGGGCGCATGGCTAGGCCTTCCTCAGGTCCAAGACCCGGCGGAGCTTCCCCCCTTCGCTCCGGGGAGCCTCGCCGGGGGCCAGGAGGCTGACCTTCACGGTGACGCCGATGGTGTCCTTGACCTTGTGGGCCACCTTTTCCCTGAGGGCGTGGAGGCGGTGGTCCGCCTCGATGACCTCGTCGGAGAGAGCTTTCTTGCCGATCTCCTGGAAGAAGCGCTCGGATACCTCCACCTTGAGCTCGGCCTCGTCCAGGGTGCCCTCCCGTCGCACCACGATCTGGTAGTAGGGCTCCACCTCGGGGATGCCCAGGAGGACCGCCTCCACCTGGGTGGGGTAGACGTTCACCCCGCGGATGATGAGCATGTCGTCGGTGCGGCCCAGAATGGGGCCCATGCGCACGTGGGTGCGCCCGCAGGAGCAGGGCTCACGGGTGAGGAAGGTGAGGTCCCCGGTCCAGTAGCGCAGGAGGGGCAGGGCCTCCTTGGTGAGGGTGGTGAAGACCAAAACGCCCACCTTCCCCTCGGGGAGGGGCTCGCCGGTTTGCGGGTCCACCACCTCGGGGAGGAAGTGGTCCTCCCAGATGTGGCTGCCCTGGCGCTCCTCCACGCACTCGTTGGCCACCCCGGGGCCGATGATTTCGGAAAGCCCGTAGATGTTGGTGCTCCGCACCCCAAGCCCCTCGTCCACCTGCTTGCGGATGGCCTCCGTCCAGGGCTCGGCCCCGAGAACGGCGTACTCCAGGGAAAGCTCCTCCGGGGCCACCCCCCGCTTCCGGAACTCCTCCGCCAGGGTCTGGGCGTAGGAGGGGGTGCAGGAGATCACCTCCGGGCGGAAGTCCTGGATGAGCATGAGTTGCCGCTCGGTCATGCCGCCGGAGACCGGGACCACCGTCATCCCCAAGGCCTCCGCCCCCCCGTGCAGGCCCAAGCCCCCTGTGAAAAGCCCGTAGCCATAGGCGTTGTGGAGCATCATGCCCGGCCTGGCCCCCGCCGCCGCCAGGGAGCGGGCCACCACCTCGGCGAAGACCCCGAGATCCTTCTTGGTGTAGCCCACCACCGTGGGCTTACCCGTGGTGCCGCTAGAGGCGTGGATGCGGGCCACCTCTTCCCGGGGCACGGCGAAGAGGCCGAAGGGGTAGTGCTCCCGCAGGTGGTCCTTCTTGGTGAAGGGAAACCTGGGGAGGTCCTCCAGACCCCGCACCGCTTCAGGGCCTATCCCGGCCTCGTCCATAAGGTGCCGGTAGAAGGGTACCCGGGCGTACACATAGGCCACGATCCGCTTCAGCCTTTCCCCCTGCAGCGTCCTCAGGGTTTCCCGGGGCAGGGTTTCCAGCTCCGGCTGGTACATCATCCCTCCTCACCTCCTAGCCGAAAAACCGTTCCCGTAAAGAGAGCGATGGCCTTGCCCTCGGAAAGGAGCTCTACCTGGTAGGTGGCCGTGCGCCGGGAGAGGTTCACCTCCTTCGCCCTAGCCTCCACCTCTGCCCCCGGAAGGAGGGGGCGGAAGTAATCCATGCGGCAGGAGAGGGCCACGGCCGGCCCTCGGGAGTTGGAGGCCAGGGCGAAGGCGCTGTCCGCCAGGGCGTAGAGAAACCCCCCGTGAACGGTGCCGTGAAGGTTGAGGTGCCCCTCCCCCACCACCCCGGCCACCACCGCCTCCCCCGGGGCCAGATGGCGCACCTTAAGGCCCAGGGTTTCCATGAAGGGATCCGTCAACGGCCCACCTCCTCCACCCCGGGGGCAGGCTCAAGCCTCCCCTCCGGAAGCCTCCGGCAGGCCC